>CACXJP010000023.1 GCA_902768065.1 uncultured Erysipelotrichaceae bacterium | reverse complement strand
GTATCTAGAGCAACATATCCACCTTTTTCAACTTCGTTTGCTTTTGTACAGTCTAAAATTGGTAGTTTATTTCTGGATAAAGCTATTACTGATGGGCCTTCTTCCTTCTCAAAAATTGCCTTATATGAACCTATAACTTCATTTGCATCTGCGGGACGGAAGACATCAAATTTTGGTAGTGATCTCAATCCTAATAATTGTTCTACCGGTTGATGAGTTGGGCCATCTTCTCCAACACTTATTGAATCATGTGTGAATACATATATATTTTGTAGATTCATTAGAGATGCCATACGTAGTGATGGTTTTAGATAATCACTAAATGACAAAAATGTAGTAGCATATGGTCTGAATCCCATAAGACTTAATCCATTTGTAATTGCACCCATGGCGTGCTCTCTTACACCATAATATATATTTTTCCCTACATAAAAATCACTTTTAAAATCTCCTCCAAAATCTATATATGATTTATTTGGAGCAAAAGTATCTGCTGCTCCTCCCATCATAAATGGTGTTTTTACTACCATTCCATTTAATACTTTCTTAGATGTATCTCTTGGAGCTTCCATCATATCTTCTGGAGCATCATATACGTAATTTAAGAAATCTATCTTTTTATTTTTATTCATAAAGAATTCTAGTTCTTTTTGTTCTTGTTCAGATAGTGATTCAAGTTTTTCATTAAATTCTTCACTTATATTATTTATTCTTTTATTAATTATTTCGCTGAAATCTTCAATAGCTTTTTGAGATATTTGGAAAGGAATATCTCTAATACCTGTTTTTTCTTTAATATTTGTTATATCTTCTTTTGATAATGGAGAACCATGAACTTTTGAAGTACCTTCATTTATTGAATACTTTCCAATAGTTGAATTAACTATGATTATTGATGGTTTATCTGTAGATGATTTTGCTTCTTCTATTGCTTTGGATATTAAACTATATGAATTACCATCTTCAACTGATATTACATTCCATCCTTGAGATATGAAACGCATACCAATATTTTCATTAAAGCAATCAGATGTTGGTCCATCTAGACATGTTTTGTTTGAATCATATAATACAATAAGTTTATTTAGCTTGTAATTTCCAGCGATAGAAGCTGCTTCATATGATATGCCTTCCATTAGGTCACCATCTCCACATAAAACGTAAGTATAGTGATCAATTATTTTATATCTTTCATGAAGACTTGCTTCTCCCATAGCCATTCCAACTGCAGTTGCAAAACCTTGACCTAACGGTCCTGTTGTGCAATCTACTCCTGGTGTAACACCATATTCTGGATGGCCTGGAGTTATTGAATCAATTTGTCTAAACGCTTTTAAATCATCAAGGGAAATATCATATCCTGCCATATGTAATGTTGAATATAATAATGCTGAGCCATGTCCTGCTGACATAATAAATCTGTCTCTATTGTATAATGTTGGATTCTTAGGATCAAAATTTAGGTGATGAGCATATAATGCATACATAGCAGGTGCTGCTCCTAAAACAATACCTGGATGTCCACTTTGAGCATTATCAATCATATCTATTCCTAAGCAACGTATTTGATCTACTATTCTTTGTTCATCAATTTCATTATTTTCTATTTGATTATCCATAGTTCATTCTCCTTTTAATTATTATATCATTTATTTTTATTTAAGTGATATTTAAATAATTTATATAGTTCCATTACTACAAAGATTATTGATCCTAGAAGGAATAACATTTCTAGGTGTAACATTGGAATGGAATGGGTTTTTAAAAATACCGACAATACAGGTATTTCCATAACTGCAAGTCCTAGTAGTATTGAACCTATTACTCCAACAACAAATATTAAGTTGCTTCCAACTGGAATTGTAAATGTTGATTGTTTTTCACTTCGACAATTAAATGCATGGATATTTTGAATAATAATCATTAGAGCCATTACATATCCTCTTGCAAGTGATACATCCATCTTATATATATTTATCAAATAATACCATAATCCAAAAACTAATAATCCTATTGTTAATCCCGAAATTGCAATTTCAGTTATTAATTCTTTATCAAATAAGCTTGATTTTGGATCTCTTGGTGGTTCTTTCATTATACCTTTTTCTGCTTTTTCAAATGATAAAGCAAAGTCCTGAATTCCATCTGTTACAACATTTAACCATAATAATTGAATTGCTACTAATGGAACTGGCATATCTAATGCTATTGCTAAACAGAAGAACAGTACTTCTGCTAATCCACATGAAATTAAGAAGTATGTTATTTTTCTAATATTTGAATATGCTACTCTTCCTTCTAACACTCCATTTACAATGGAATTGAAGTTATCATCCATAACAATCATTTTAGCTGTTTCTCTTGCTATATCAGTACCACTTCCCATAGCAATACCTATATTTGCAGCTCGAAGGGCTGGAGCATCATTTACCCCATCTCCAGTTACAGCAACAAATTCTCCTTGTCGTTTTAATGATTCTACTATTTTTAATTTTTCTATCGGAGTAACTCTTGTAAATACTTTCTTTGATTTTACAAATTCATCAAATTTCTTTTCACCTTTTTTCAAGAACTCCTCTACTTCATCACCTGTTGTTACTTCATCAAAAGAATCTGTTAGTTTTAAATCTTGAGATATTTTATATGCTGTTAAAGGATGATCTCCTGTAATCATTAATACTTTTATTCCAGCATCACGACACTTATTAATAGCATTAACTGCTTCTTTTCTTATTGGGTCTATAAATCCAACTAATCCCATAAATTTTAAATCTTTTATATCTTCTTCTGTATATTCATCTTTTGTTTCAACTTTACCAACTGCAAGAGCAATTACTCTGTATCCCTCTTTAGCAAGATTTTCATTTTGCTCCTCTAGTTTTTTAGTATTAAAACTTTTTAATAAATTTATTGAATTAGAGAATGATAATACTTTTTCTATTGAACCCTTTATTGTACAATATGTGTCTTTTCCCTTTTTATAGAATACTGCAGAATATTTGTTTTCAGACTCATATGGAATAGTTTCTACTATTTTTATTTCATCTGTTTTAACTTTCATTTTCTCTCCTAACACTAGGAAAGCTATATCTATTGAATCTCCTATTATTTCACTTGTTGAGAATTTTGCTTCATTATTTAATACACCTAATTCTGCTATTTCTTTTGCAAGTTTTAATTTTTCTCCAACTACCTCACCTTTTGTATTGTATCCTGTTCCTGTTATCATATATTCCGAATTATCTGGTAGTACTATTTTCTTAGCTGTTTGTTCATTTACTGTAAGTGTTCCTGTCTTATCACTTGCGATTACTGTACAACTTCCAAGAGACTCTACTGAATGTAATTTCTTTGCTACTACTTTTTGTTTAGCCATCTTATTAGAGGCTATTGTTAAAGCCATAGTTAATGCTAGTGGAAGTCCTTCTGGCATCGCAGATACTCCTAGAGCAATTACTGATAATAATATTTCTTGTGGTGGCATATGTTTGCTAGCTAATATTACAGCTATTATTATAGAAATAATTATTATTAAGACTGTTATTTGCTTAGAAAATCTTTCTACTCTTATTGTAAGAGGAGATTTTTCTTCTTTTGTTTCATTTATTGTTGTTGCTATAAAACCAATTTGTGTATTAATTCCTGTTGCAATAACAAGTCCTGTTGCTCTTCCTGTTGCTACTGATGTTCCTGCAAAAACAATATTAGATTGTTTATTAATTGCTAGATCTTTATCTTCTAATTTCTTTGAATTCTTTTCTACTGCTAAGCTTTCTCCTGTTAAAATTGATTCATCTACAGTAAAGTTATGAGAATCTATTATTCTAATATCAGCAGCTATTTTATCACCTGATTCTAGAAAAACATAATCTCCAACAACTACTTCTGTTGAATCAACTAGAATTTCTTTTCCATCTCTTAATACTCTTACTTTTTCTCTTACTAGATTTGATAATGCTTCTGCTGTATTATTTGCTTTCTTTTCTTGGAATGTTCCCATTATTAAATCGATTGTAATAATAAAAATTATAGCAATGGCATCTACATATTCTCCTACTATTATAGATGCTATTATAGCAACTATTAACAATAGAACTATTGGATCTAATAACTCTCCTATAAATATTTTTAAAATACTATCTGGCTTTTTATGAGGAAGTTCATTTAGACCATCTTTTTCTAATTTTCTTCTTGCTTCTCTAGAAGTAAGACCATTCTTAGTAGTTTTCAATTTTTGTATCAATTCATCTTGTTTCATTGCATAGAATTTTTTTTCTTTCATATTTCTAACCTATCTTTCTTTTTTTATTTTCCTTGTATCTTTGAAATCCCTTTTTTACCAGAGTTTAATATACTAACTATATATCCTTGATCTACTGTGAATAAAAAGTTTATTACTCCAATAATTATATCTATGATATTAAACATCATTACTAATGCAACGGTTGCTCCTATGCCTAGATACTTAGAATATTCTTTCTTTTGAATATAGCCTATTAGAGTACCAATTAACAATAATATTTGAGCTACCATTAAGAACTTAGTTAACCCCGTTATATTTTCTTCACTTATATATACTAAATAAAGTTTTGATAATACTGTTAATACTAGAATAACTATTGTAAAAATTATAGCAAATTTTATAAATTTTGGATCATCATAATTATTCTTAAAATCAACTACAGTTGTTGTTTCTCTAGCAATTCTTTGTTGTCTTTCGGCTTCTTTTATAGCTTGCTGTTTTTGTTCTATCTCTTTATTTGTAACATATCCTGTTAGTTCACTATCATTTAGTGTTAAAATTGGTTCCCAAGCTGTACCATTTTGGCCAGGATTAATTCCACAACACACTTTTAGGTATGGGTTATTTAGTTGTTGTTTCATAGCTGGTGCACACCTTTTTGCCATATTAATTACTTCTTCATCATATGTTAAGTTATTTTTAAAGAAAACTATTTTATCTTTAAATATATAACCTTTAATTGTGTTCTCATAATCGTTTGGATTTCCACCTAATGATTGATAAAAATTTCTATGGTCACTGTTAGGATCATGACAATATTGGATCTGATTATTAAATATTATGAAAAGTATTCTATCATTCATATTAAAAACCTCTCTACTATGTATAATTATATCATATATTTAAACTAAAAAAAAATAAAAATGATTACTCATTTTTACTTTATTTATTTTCCCAAATTTTTCTTACTAATCCAAGTGATAAAGTTGACAGTGTGAATCCAATTACTGGAACTAAAGAACTTAAAAATATACTATCTATTTTTCTAATTACGTAAGAATAGGCAATGACAACTAGATATGTTAGTATCATAATACATATTCTTCTTGTCCAACTTGTTTCCCAAGCTTTATCCTTTTCTACTCTTTTATTTCTTTCCTTTATTTCTTTTATTTCTTTTTCTATATTCATTTCCTTTTTATCCTTTCAATATTTTTATCTTATTATCTTGTTTTTCTATTTTGCTATTATAGAATTCATGTAATGACTCATACATATGCATTACATCTTTTGATCCCATCGTTTCATTTGCAGAATGCATAGCTAGTTGTGGAAGTCCAATATCTACAGAGTCTACACTTACGTGAGAATTGCTTATTCCTCCTAATGTTGATCCACACATCATATCACTTCTGCATTCAAAATCTTGATATGGTACATTTGCTTCATCACATAACATTTTAAATACTGCAGACGATAGAGCATCTGTTGTATAGTTTTTATGATGTTTTATAACTACGCCTTTATTTAGTTCAACTGTATTAGTTGGATCACTTTTGCTTGAGGCATTTGGATGACTTGCATGAGCATTATCGGCGCTTATCATAAAACTGTTTGCAAGTGCTTCATTAAGGTCCATTGTCTTTTCTTCAGCAATTCTTGATAAAACATCTCTTAGAAATGAAGAATCCGCACCTTGTTGTGTTAGGCTTCCTATTTCCTCATTATTAAATATTGCTAATACATTTATAGTACCTTTATTTTCAGAATCAATGAATGCCTGAAGAGCTGGGTAAACACTTCCTAAATCATCTAGTCTAGGTGCCATAATCATATCGTTGTTTAATCCTATTTGTTTTGCCTTATCTCTATTGTATAAATATAAGTCATAATCATATATCTTATCTGTCATAACATTGTTTTTTACTAATTCTTCTCTTAGTACTTCATTTAAATCTCTACTATTAGTTAGAGACAATACAGGAATCATATCATTTTGTCTATTAAATTCTGCACTTTCATTTACTCCTCTATTTATATGAACTGCTTGTGATGGAATTACAAGTAAATCTTTATCTATATTAATTAAGTTTTTTGATAGGCTTCCATTATCTTTTGAAATTACTCTTCCAGCAAGAGAAAGCGGTCTATCAAACCATGTATAATTAATCATTCCACCATAACTATTTGTATTTAATTTTAAATACATTCCATCATACATATCAGGATTTTTCTTAACTGTAAATGCTGGGGAGTCTCCATGTACTGCAACTATATTAAACCCATCTTGAGTGCTTATAAAATCGCCGGCATCAAAAGCAATTATTGAAGAATCATTTCTAACTACATAACGCTTTCCACCATTAGATACTTTCTCCCAAGATTCATTTTCTTTTAATTCTTTAAAACCATTTTCCTCTAATACTTTCTTAGCATTTTCTACACAATAATATGCATTTGGTGTTTTGTCTATAAAATTCATTAATCCTTTTTCTATTTTTTTCATATATCCTCCTATATGACACACTATTCTATCATATTTTGGATTATTTTTGTACTAATAATTTTGCTTTGTTGGAATTATTCCTCTTACTCCTCCTCTAGGATTTTCTACATCGCCCTTATATCTAGGAATCAAATGGACATGTAAATGCATAATACTTTGTCCTGCCTCTTCTCCTAAATTCATTCCAATATTATATCCATTTGGATGATATTTTTCATCCACTATTTTCTTTGCTTGATCTAATAAATCAAATATGGCATTTTTTTCTTCTTGAGTTGTTTCCCACCAGGTCTTTATATGTCTTTTAGGTATTACTTCTAAATGTCCATCATTAACTGGATAATCGTCGAATCTTGCTATTGCATATTCATTTTCTAAAGCATAATCTTTATTTGTTATACAATTGCAGAAAAAACAATCATTCATTATTCTTCACCTTTAATAATATTATTAATTATTTCTTTCATTTCTTCTATATCACTATACTCATATATGCTGTCTGTTAAAACTCTTATAGATGATGATATTTTTTTATCATTTCTATAAAGACAGTATATTTTCTTATTATCATCATATAACCAACCCAATTCAATCCCTAACCCTGTTGCAGGTTCACTACATTCTGCAATAACAATGTCTATTGTTCTATAAAAATCTCTTGTATTATTAGAATTAGAGTCATCTTCATGAGGAAAAAATATTTCATGATTTTTATAAACATCTATTTCTTTTATTGGTTTATATAATTCATCAATATAGTTTATTAATTTTGAATGTGCTATGTATATTTTCATATATATCCTCCTTAAATTCATTTTAACAAAAATAATATTATGTGTAAACTAACGTTTTTTTTCATTATTTTGGCTTTAGATTAGTTTTTTATATGATATAATTTTGTTAAATATAATAAAGAAGGAGTTTTAAGATTATTATGAAATTAAAGAAAATTTTAGTTGTTTGTTCATTATTTTTAGCTCTATTTGTAGTAACAGGTTGTTCTTTAAAACCAAAGAAAGCAGTTAATATTGATCAATTTAAATCAGTTGCAGAAAAAAATAGTCTAGCAGTTATTGATGCAAAAAGCCAAATGGAACAATATGATATTATACAAGAAGCATATATTGCTAAATCAGCTCAAGGTTGGCAAGTAGAATTTTATATCTTAAGTACAAATCAAGATGCAAAAAATATGTATGATACAAATAGAAAATTATTTAAAGATTCTAAGAGTGGTACTGTTAATGAAAAATACCTAACAATTAAGGAATATTCAATGTATGATTTGGAATCTAACGGATATTATATGCATCTAAGTAAAGTTGATAATACATTGTTATATGTTAAGGTTGACAAAAAATATGAAGAAAATGCTAAAAAAATCATTAAAGATTTAAGATATTAAAAAAGAAAACAAAAATGTTTTCTTTTTTTTACATCCAATAAAGATGTCTATAAAGTAATTCATTTTTGCTATGACTTGGTCCTAATTTTTTTTGATATGCTTGTTTAATCATCTGTTGTCTTTTTTCTATTTCTTCTTGATTTTCTTTAATAAACTCATCGGCTACTTCTAAGTAAAATTCTCTATTATCAGTAATATCATTTTCTAACTTTTTGACAAATAAATAATTTATAAAATCTTTAATATAGTAGCATTTTTTATGAGGAGTATAATATGCTGGTGGTAAATAGCATATATTATAATCGTTTAAATCTCTTTTATGCATCAATCTATATCTAGCATATTCTTCACTTTCTTTTGACCTCGGAATAATATGAATTGCAGGATAATCATCTTTTCTATGATTACTATAATAAGGTAGATAATAATCATATATCCACTTTTCATCAAGATTAAATCTATATCTAATAGCTATATACTCTATTCCCTCAAAAGCACTTATCACTCTAGTAATTGCTTCTGCGATATCATCCATCTTATATAGTGAATATTTTTTTATTTGTTCTTTAGTAGCTTTTAATTGCTCTTTTAAATCCTCAATTTGTTCTAAGCTATCTATCTTCATTAAATCACCTACATTCTTTTTACTTTATATACATTACTTGCAATTTCTGTACTATCATATTTTTCAATAGGATCAACGCCAGTAGCATTTCTTATATTTATCATTGAATTGTTCATTTTTCTACATGTTCTTTTAACAGACTTTGCTATTTTCCTAACCCTATTTATGGTAAGCATATCATCCTTATCTTTTAAATAAGCAATCATATTATCAATATCAACATATGTTTCTTGTTTATCATTTCTTTTAAAAACTATATTATAAGCCAAAACATATGAAAAATTTTCAAAAGATATCCTACCCTTTCTTACATAGTCAACATCATCCAAAACATATCCATCATCAAGTATAAAATCATCCATAAATATAGTATCTTTTTTAATATTTTCTGATATCTCACCATCAGTAATAAATTTAGATTCCAATTCTTTAAATTCTTTGAATGCCTTACCACTGGTAGAGAAAATATCTTCTCTATGAGTTATTACTTCATAAGAATCTATATATGTTTTATCATTTAAATCTCTAATTTTCATCTAAAAAATATTCATAATTGCTTTTTTCTCACTATTATAGCAAAACGTTTTTCTTTACACAATAATATTTTTATATTATAATATAGAACATATTTTTTGGGGGTTATTATGAAAAAATGTTACATTCAAAATCTTGCCTTAAATATAACTGATAACTGTAATTTAGAGTGTCGTCATTGTCTTAGAGGAGACAGATGTAATAACAAGATGAGTGATGATGTTATTGAAGCTACACTTAGTCAAATTAAAGGAGCAGGAAATATTTCTATTAATGGTGGAGAACCTACTCTAGCACTGGATAGAATAGAAAAAATTATTGATTATATTATTAAAAATAATATTTATGTCGAAGAATTCACTACTACAATAAATGGCGTTATATATTCAGAAGAATTATTATATTATATGGAAATAATGAACAAATATATTGGAGAAGATGATGTTCTTTCAGCCTTCGCAATTTCCTTTGATAGATATCATATAGAAGAAATAAAAAGATTGGGTTTATTGGATCAATTTAGAGAAAATGTTAGAAAATATAGTGAAAGTAAATATTTCTATGGGCTAAGAGATATTTATGTAAAACTATTTAGAGAGGGTCGCGCTGCATCTTTAGATAAAAAATTAACTGTACCATTAAAACCTATGGATACTTTTATTACATATACAGATAATAATAGAAAATTTGATAGAGAAAATGGATTATGTAATATTGGACCGCTTATTACAATTGGAACTAATGGAAATATAACAGAATGTGATGCTTCCTTAGAACATCAAAAAACAATATATAACTATGGAAATGTTTTAAATGAATCTATAGAAGAAAATGTTTTAAGACGTGGCAAATTATTCACTAAGCCAAAAAAAATGGAGAAAGCTGCGACAAAAGTATTAAAAAAATATTCTACATATGAAAAATAAACTATTTTTGTATAGTTTATTTTTTATATACTTTTATGTCATCATTTGATCTTAATTTTGATAATAACTCCATATCTATTAATTGTTTTTATTCCTTCTTCTACCAATTCATCTATTGTTTTGTTACTACCTTTAGCAAGACTTCTTTTAACATGGGATAAAACACTATAGTACGATATATCATTATTAGCACAATAATTGTATAGCGATTCTCCCTTATAGGTATATTTTAATTCTAATGGTTCATAAATACTCATTATTTGTTCTATGAATTCATCGTCGCTTAATAATTTATATTTATCTTCACCTTTATGTCTGGTAATAAATGAAATAATATTTCTGTAATTCAAGTTATTTTCTTCACAATATTGTTTTAGTGGTATTCCAAGATAATAATATTTATATATACCTTTATGTTCTTTTTCTATATATTTTTCAATTAATTCCTCATCAGATAATTCTGGTTTTTTTTCTTTTTCTCTATTTATGTAGGTTCTAATTGTATTGTAATTTATTTCTGGGTTATCATTACAGTATTCTTTTAAAGGCACTCCTTTATAAAAGAATCTATAATTATTATTTTAAAATTCATTCATTGCTTTAGTTACTAGTTCATCATTTGTTAGTGATGGATTTTTTTCTTTAATGAATTAATTCTACTATTAATTGTTGTAATATTAATATTATTTTGTATACAGTATTGTCTTAGTGATACTCCTTTATACATATATTTTACCTGTGTACCAGATGATTCCATAACCATATTAATTATTTCTTCTAATGAGTAATTCTCATATTTCTTATTATGTAATTTCTTCCATATTCTACCTCTAATTGTATTTACATTTATATTATGTTTTTTACAGTACTCAGAAATAGGAATACCTTGATAATAATATTTACTATCTTGCATACTAACACCGCCAAATAACAGTGTATATTATATCCTGTAATTATTTTTTTAGCAAATTAATCATTTTACTATATATCTATTTTTCCCTCTGAAAAATCTTTTAGAGAATTTACTAATTGGATTTTTTCTGCTTTTTGGACACGAGCTGATACATCATCTGGAGTATCCTTTTTAAATACTTTTACTTTTGTTTGAGCAATTATTTTACCCTTATCATATTCTTCATTTACAAAATGTAGAGTTACCCCAGTTTCTTTCTCATGATTTTCTACTATTGCTCTATGAACATTCATACCATACATTCCTTTTCCTCCATATTTAGGAAGTAATGCCGGATGTGTATTTATTATGATAAAATCTCTAATTACATTTTTTGGAATTAGTTTTAGGTAACCTGCTAAAATAACTAAATCAATATCAGATTCCTTTAAAACTTGATATAATTCATTTTCATCTTTAAAGTCATTTAATACATATGTCTTTATATTTGCTTCTTCTGCTCTTTTTAAAGCATAAGCATCACTATTATTAGAAATAACAATACTTATTGTTGAATCTAACTCTTTCTTTGATATTGCATCAATTATTGACTGTAATGTAGTTCCATTACCCGAAGCTAAAACAGCTAATTTTTTTAATTGTTTCTTCATAAAAAAATCCTCCTATATATTAAATGTATACTACATTATTTATAATTTGTATGTTATTATTATAATAGAGGTGATTATCATGTACAATTTATGGTGTGAAATAGATAGAAGGGTTCCTCTTATGATTATAGTTGGGGTATTATTTTCATTTGGTTTACATCTTATAAATAGTGATTATTATACCGCAATACTACTTTTAACTATTTTCTTGATTTTATATTTTATAAATCGTATTTTAAAATATCTATCATTGAAATTCCGTGGGAAACTTATACATGATATACCATATGAGTTTAAGCAAATAAATAATAAAGAAAAAATATTGATTGTTAATTTCCAACTTCCTAATGGAAATTACGTTAGACTTAAAAAGAAAAAATTAAATTGGAATAGTACAAATGAAACTGGGAAAACAACTGTTTTAATTAATTTAAAGCATCCTAGAAATTATTATATATATGATCCTTATGTCATAGGAAAACGAGCAAAATAGCTCGTTTATTTTTTTACGTGCAAACAATAGAAAACAAGATAATAATTTTATTTTACTTAATTTCATTTATTTTGATTAAATTGTTAAATTGTATTTCAATTTGCTCACTAGTAAACATATTTTTTATATTAAAAGATTTTTTACTAATTTCATCTTCACCTAAAACTATTACATAGGGTATTTTTTCTCTATTAGCATAATCCATACTTTTCTTAAATTTTCTGTTATTCATTTCTATTTCAACATTAAATCCAAGATTTCTTATTTCGTTAGCTAACTTTAAACTTTCTATTTCAGTATTCATAGGTATGATATAAAAATCTGTTTGAGATTTATCATTAAATAAATCATTCCCCTTTAATAACTCATAAATTGATGATAATCCAAAACTTATTCCAACCGTAGGATACTCATTACCATCACCTATAAAATTACCAATTATTTTATCATATCTTCCTCCTGCTGCAATACTCCCCTTTATTCTTTCGCTTTTTTCATATACCTCAAATACATTTCCTGTATAATAATTTTGACCTCTTGCTAACGAAATCGAAAATTCACAAATATCCGAAATATCTATTCCTTTTAAATAATTACTTAAATTATTAACTTCTTCTAATCCAATTTTAATTTTTTCATTTCGAGTATTTTTAAATGTCTCAACTAGCTCTGATAATTCCATATTAAAATATTTATTTATCTTTGATGTTTGATTATTATCTAAACCTATTTCACTTAAAAGATTATTTAATTCATCATTGCTTAATTTATCTTTTTTATCAATTATAGTAGTAACATTTGACACTAGATCATTGCTGATACCACTTTCTATTATTAAACCTGTCATTAGATTTCTATTATTATATTTTATTATGATATCAATATTTAGTTTTTTAAATGCCTCAACGAATAATGATAATAATTCTACTTCTATAAATTGACCTTCAATTCCAACAACATCTGCATCACATTGAGTAAATTCTCTATCTCTTCCAATTCTAACTGGTCCATCTCTAAATACTTTATCTATTTCATATCTTTTAAATGGAAAAGATATGTTTTTCTTATTAAGTGCAATAAATTTAGCAAATGGCACAGTTAAATCATATCTTAGTCCTAAATCTCTATTACCTTGATCCTTTAATTTGTATATTTCTTTTAATATGTCATTATTCTCATCATATTTATCAGCTAATATGTCATAATAGCATAATATCGGTGTTTCTATTGAATTAAATCCATATTCTTTAAAAACTTCTTCTAATATCTTGTTAACATATTTTCTTATTCTTTGTTCATTAGGTAGGAAATCATATCCCCCCTTAACATTTTGTATTTTCATATTCTATCACTCATCCTATTCACATTTTTCTTTTATTATTTCTATATATTGTTCTTCCAATTTATTTAAACTGTCAATTGTTATAAACTCATCTTTTTTGTGAGCATTAATTGGACCAACACCTAAAATATATTTATTCTCTGATTCAATAAAACTTGCTTCAGTTATATAATCACTCATATTGATTTTTTCATTATTATTTGAATATGGATTAATGTTGTTAATAATTTCACAAGTTGCATTGTTATTGATGAATTCATTTACCTTTTTTATTATTTTTTTATTTTGATTTTTAGATACAGTTCTGAAATCTATTTGAACCTCACAATTATCTGGGACAATGTTCATACTTCTTCCACCATTAATAACACCAACATTCATAGTTGCATATTTTGAATCAATAGTTTCTTCTCGAAGTTCATTATAATATTCTTTTAATTTATTAATAAAATCTATGCATTTTTCAATAGCATTTATACCTTCTTCTGGATTGCTAGAGTGTGATGATATTCCCTTAAAAGTAATTTTAAGTTCTAATAAACCCTTGCTAGCATTTATTATTTCATTATTAGTTGGTTCCCCAACTATAATATTATTTGGAAATTCAATTTTTTTATCAACTAATTCATTTATTCCAGAAAAACCTATTTCCTCATCATAAGTAAAAAACAATTTAATTCCTTTTTTATTTTTACTAAAATCTATTTTTGATATTGCTGATAAAATTGCTGCTATTGAGCCCTTCATATCGCTTGTTCCAAGTCCATACAATTTTCCATCTAATTCATTTAATTCAAAAGGATTAAATGTCCAGTCATTGGAATATGACACTGTATCAGTGTGTCCTAGAAAACCAATATTACAGTCATCACTGTTACTCATAACAAGGCAATTACTTTTATAATCTGTCTTAAATCCAAATTCTTTTAGGTATTGTTCAATAAAATTTATAATATCTTTATTTTCTTTATCATTGATAGTATTACAGCTTATTAATTTTTTTAATATTTTCTTTGAACTCATAATTATTTTCTCTCTTTCGTTAAAAATAAAGTTTTAGATAAATCTATGATAGGAAAAATACGATCATTACCATCTCCAGTTGGATCTTTTTGAAAAGAATAATTTCCATCTATCTTACTATAGTCTATTGTACCAAATATATTTCTAAATAAAGCACTTGAATTAGACACATCCAAATCAGGTCTATTTTTTATTAATTCAATATATTTGTTTATAAACTTTTGTTTTTCAGTTTCACTGAATTCAGGAATAATAATTTTTTCCCTATTTATTCTTTTAATTCTATCTTCTTCTTGAATTCGCATAATTGCGCTTTCAAAGCTTTCAGAATCACTATAATCAAAATATCTCATAGCATTTGTTCTATATCCAATATACATATCATTTGGTCTTAAATACTTTTGTAATAATATTCTAACCATTTCACTGGCGACTCCATTTTTTCTAAATTCATTTAATACTCCAATTTCTTCAATAAACTTTATATTTTCCAAATATTGTGCATATTGTCTTTGATTTTCTGGAACCTTATTTATTGCAACCAAAAATCCTATTATTTCTTTTCCATATTTAGAAGTTAGTATAAGAGCATTATCTTTTATGTAAGAATTAATTTCATCAAGAGATTTCTCTAAACTCCAACTTTCATAAAATGGTGCTCCATTAAATACATTTTTATATGTATTACTACAATTTATAATTTCACTTTTTATCCTTTTTAACTCTTCGATTGTATAATCTTCAGCTCTATCTTTTAACCAATTTTTATTTAAATCTTTCATAATAATCTCCTCATTTTTCTTATTTTTTAATTAAAAAAATGCTACCGCAGTGCTTGCAGTAGCATAATAGAGATTATTTATCGACTATTTACTAGATACAAGCACGACAAATAGCACTTGTACCTACGATTTTTTTAATGTCGTATTAACAAGTGCAGACTATTATGATGATGATTAAATTGATTAATTACAAATTTAAACATAATAATCTCTCCCTTTCAATTGCATTGATTATAGCATATATAGTAGTTCATGTCAATTTTCTCTATCGAGAATAGTATTACCTAGATTTTTTGTTGTTATTGTTCTGAAAGTTTTTAGATTGATATCTATTTGAAAATTCGAATAACTTTTCTTACGAACATTAATAGGTAGTAATAACATACTAACTAATACAGGTATACTACATTCTAAATAAAATTTTATAATAAAAATTATAAAATTTCTAAGAAGTATGCTGTAATTAAAATGAAATGGAGGTTTACATATGCAATATTCTGAAGAATTCAAGCAAAAAGTTTTATCTGCACTTGGTGATAGTGAAGAAATGTGCAAAAGACTTGATGAAGATCAAGAATTTGTTGGCAGGATTTTAGATGATACGAGATATGAAGGTGTTTCTGCTAAAGAGATAGTTGATGCATGTAAAAGCATGAATTTTCAAGGAATCTATCAAAAAGCAAAAAAACAACTTGCTGCTGATGCATTATATGGTGAATGGGCAGATATGTACAGAAACCAAAATAATAACGGAATGCATAGATAAAAGTCGTGGTTCTTTATGAAATTACGAAGTAATTCTATAAAGGGCGGTAGACTTTTTTTATTTTCAATTAGTTCTTACTTAATTATTTTTTAGTGTTTCCAAAGGACTACCTTTGGCACACATCCTTTCGACTTTGTCAAATAAGAAGTGTGTTATTCTGTTTTCAATAGAGTCTTATTAGGCAAGCTAATGCTTGTCTTTTTAAATATCTATATCACAGTCATCATAATCTTTATTAGTTCATTTTTATTTAATAAAATATATATAAAACTGCTTTTTTGGAATTATTCTTTCTAATTTAATTTTTATGTAGTGTCAAACTTGACAGTATATAGTTCGCATGTTACAATATATCACAATTTTATAAGGGGTGTTTTATATGAATCTAATGACACAGGCAGTAGAAAGTATTTATAAAAATGGTAATGCTATATTACACTTGAATAAAGATCCAAATTGGAAAATAATGTTTTATGTTGGAGACAATGGAAAGCTTAATATTAGAACTGAACAAGATTTTGGACATGGATTAATTGAATCATCTGATTTAGATGCCAAAGAAGGATTGCTTTATATTTCATTATTAGCATATTACTCACTTTTCGGCTATGCAAGAAAAAATGATTTAGTATATTTAAATACTGTTGATAAAGAATTTAATTCTGAATCGTCGTTAATAGCTATAAATGAATTATATAAACAACTTATGCCGTTAATATCAGCAAAGAAAGACAATATTGAACATCTAGCAAAAGGTGAATCTGAATATTACAATTATTATACTTTTATAAATCTATCTAAATATACTGATGGTGGTCATAAAAAACTATGTATTCAGGATATTATGAAATCATTAGTAAAAACATATGAACTATTTGAAAAAACTCTAGTAAAAGCAATTTTTTTATGGAGAAAAATGGGAGAAGGTTCAATTGAAGAATCAAATGAGGCTGCTAATAATTGGAATGATTTTTTAAATCAACTATACATCAATCAGTTTTTCGATTCATCAAAAGTTGATATAAATAGTATAAATATAAATTATGAATTCTTAACTAGTAAAAAATATATTTCAAATCCAGCAATAGATTGTGAAGATGTAATTGAAAATCTAGAAATAGCTCTCTTAACGCCAAGTAAATCTGCAATGTTAGTTGGTCCTCCAGGTGTTGGTAAAACTGCTGCTGCAGAAGGTTTAGCTTATATGATAAATTCTGGTCATGTACCTCCGGCACTTCAAAATAAAAAAATATTGAAAATAAACACATCTTCTATTGTTAGTGGATGTTCGCTTCTTGGTGAATTTGAAGAAAAAGTTGAGAAAATAATGCAATATTTAATTGAAAATCCAGATACTATCTTATTGGTAGATGAAATTCATACTACAATAGGAGCTGGGGTTGGTAGCAAAGGTGCCCTTGACTTAGCAAATATAATGAAGCCTTATTTAGATCGTGGAGAGATTAAAGTTATCGGAGCAACCACAGAAGAAGAATATGAGGAACATATAAAAAGTGACAAAGCATTTAATAGAAGATTTCAAATAATAAATGTATCTGAGCCTCAACAAAGTGCTGTACGCAAAATAATGGAAGAAACTATTGAGAAACTTGAACAAACAACTAATGTTAAATGGGATTTTAACACTGATATTTCAGAAATGATTATTAGTCATATTACTGAATGTACAAACGAAAAGAATCGTGTTTATAATAATAAAAGATACAATCCAGATATTTCTTTAACTATATTAGAAAATGCATTTGCATTAGCATTATTAAGAGGAAATGATAGTGTTTCTATTGAAAATATTTCAGAGGCAATAAGAAGAAGCGATTTTTTATATAAAAGTGTAAGAACAACTTCTGCAGATAAATTATTATCTAAATATCATTCTTCTAATCAAGATGAACCAATTGGTCATAATAGATGTAAAATAATTAAATTTCCAAATACTAAATAGTAATTAAAAAGATGATTACATTTTAATCTCGTAATCATCTTTTTCTTTACTATTCTCATTTTCTTTATTACAAATATTATCATCATGAAAGACTTTGTTTAATGTGCTGATATCGCTATCTTATGCTCTTGAAATACTTTCAATAAAAATAACCAATTCTGTGAACAATTAGTATTCAGATCATACAAACAAAAAAACTGAAAATACATTTTCAGTTTAATTCTTTTAATAATTTTCAATATTTTTAATACCAGTTGCTAGAATAACAACAACATCCATCATTCCCACCAGTTATAGCTATATTTTCTATATTATTTTCCTTCCTTATCGTAATCAACATATCTTACAAAATGATCTGTTTTTTCATTAAAATTTGGTGTCATTTCTAATATCAAAAGCATTTTACCCATATATGTAAATACCTTATTAGGATCAATAGTAATAACATCACCACTTTTAACCATTACAACATCATCTTCTATTATGAACTTACCTTCACCAGAAAGAATACGATAAACCAATGTACCCTCATTATATGAGTAACAATCATGTCCCTTTATTGAATTAATAAAGAAATCACCATATTCATCTGTATTACCTTCTTTTGGAATTATAAGTTGAAATGTTTTCCTATCAACAAAAATCATTTCATCCCCAACATTTTCTTGTGTTAAAAGAACACCATTTTTACACATGTCAATTAGTTTATCGTATTTTCCCATATTCTCTCCTATATTTCTATTTCACTTACAATCATAAAATGATCAGATAAGGACTTTATAATCTTAGATGAATAATTACTATTCTTTAATAAAATATTATCAAATTTTTTACCATCATCTGTAGTAACTTCATTAATTGTTTTTATATAATTATTTCTTGTATAATCCATCATATCAATAAATGTTTCTGCATTAAAATCACCAGTAACAACATCAGGATTAAATTCCTTAATATAATTATCAAACTCAATAAACACATTTTTATTATCTTCAGGCGTAGTATTAAACCTTCTAAATGGAAAGCCATGATGAGTTAATACACTAATATAGCTACCATTAACATTTACTTTTGTTATTAAAAGTCCTTTATCAAAAGAATAGTATGTATTACCACTACTTGTTGTTTTAGAAAGTCTTGGATTAGTAAACATTTTCTTAATACTATCCTCTATTGAATACTTAGATAAAATCGCAATACCCATTTCTGCATTTTCAACAAGATGACATGGACTTGTTTCAAAATGCTCTTCATATTTTAAATTAGTATTATCCATAATTCTCTTAATATAATTAATTCTTTCTGTAGTTATTATTTCCTGAAAACAAATAATATCAATATCTTCATCATTAATAATTTTAACAGTATCATTTAAAAGTCTTAAATCAATATCATCTGATTTTGCTTTATCAAAAAAATCAACACTTTGATCATCCTCATAAAATCCACCACTTATATTATAACTCGCTATTTTTAATTTCATGTTATACTCCAAACATTTCAGACAAAGTGTCCGAATTTCCTATCAATCTGGTGCGAACGACGAAGTGGTTTACAACTCTTTCGCATAAAGACGATTGATTTATATCAATCACTATATTCATTTTACCAAAGAATAGAAAAAATAACA
>CACXJP010000022.1 GCA_902768065.1 uncultured Erysipelotrichaceae bacterium | reverse complement strand
ATATAATAGGAGGTGAGAGAAAAAAGAGTGAAAGTAGTCCTACAGGATGGTATTAAAGATTGTGGTATTTGTTGCTTGCTTTCAATTATTCGATTTTATGGGGGAGATGTATCGAAAGAATTTTTAAGAGAAGCAACTCATACTACAAAAGAAGGAGTTTCTTTTTACAATTTAATAGAATGCGCCACAAAACTAGGCTTTGAAGCAACAGGTGTAACAGGAAATATAGAAGATATAAAAGTAAATAACTTACCATGTATTGTTCACTTTGTTGTTAATAAAAGCTATAAACATTTTGTAGTTCTATATCAAATTAATGAAAAGAAACAACAAGTTACCATTATGGATCCTGCTAAAGGAAAAAAAGTAATATCCTTCTCTGAGTTCCGTTTATTAGCTAGTTCAAATTATATATTTTTAAATCCAATTAAACCATTACCAACTATAAAAAGTAAAAACAAGATTTATAATCAAATAATTATTTTATTAAAAAATAATAAAGTTTTATGGCTTCCAATCATATTATTAACCCTAATATATTTTATTTTAAATCTAATAGGAACTTTTCATTTAAAGTATCTATTAGAATATGCTATATCTTATCAAATATCTAAAAATGTATATTGGATTAGTTCTTTACTTCTAAGTTTTTATTTATTAAAAAACACCAACCAATTATTAAGAAATATATTATTAAATAAATGGACCTCTATCTTTGATTGTGAAACAACTTCTATGACTTATAAACAAATTCTTTTACTTCCATATTTATATTATAAAAATAGGACTACTGGAGAAGTTGTATCCAGATTCAAAGACCTAAATACCATCCGCTCTTTTATTAGTAGCTTTTTCTGTATCATAACAACAGACTGTATTACCCTTATTTTATTCTTATATTTAATGCTAAAGATAGAAAAGAGAATTACTATGTTCTTATTAATACTAATAGTATTTTTGTTACTATTTTCTATAATTATTAATCGCAGTAAAAAAACAAGTATTAAAAAAATAGTAAATGGCCAAGACGTTATTAATTCATATATTATAAATGGCGTTAGTAATGTAGATACTATTAAAGGGTCCCACTTAGAAAAAAGAATGATTGATAAATTTAAAATAAACTATAAGTCTTTTATAGAAAATGTATATCATTACTCTATAGTTTTAGAAATATATCAATTTATAAAAAATAATATTCAAGACTTAATGTTAACTATTCTTTATGGAATAGGCTCCTTAGAAATAATTAAAGAAAAAATGAGTATCAGTAATCTAATCCTATACCAAACAGCTTTTACTTATTTTAAAAGTAGCTTTATAAATATATTATCATTATTAGAAGAATACACTTCATTTAAGATTGCTTTAAATAGAGTAGAAGAAATATTTCTAATATCTAATGAAAACTTTAAAAACAATTATTATTATTTGCCTTACCAATTATTAGGAGATATTGATATTCATAATCTAAATTATAAGATAAATAACAAAGTATTATTTAAAAATCTAAATTTAACTATAAAGCAAGGAGAAAGAATATTATTAAGTGGTTCCAGCGGAACTGGTAAAAGCACTTTATTAAAAATGATAATGCGCTACATTGAAGTAGAATATGGTCATATATCAATTAATAATATTGATATAAATCATTATCATTTAGAAAATATAAGATCTAATATAACCTATGTAACAAGTAATGAATACTTGTTTACTGATACTCTTCAAAATAACATAAAATTATACAAAGAAGTATCAGAAGAAGATTATCAAAAAGCTTGTAAAATATGTTTAGTAGACGAAATTGTAATGAATAACTTAACGAAATACAATATTATGGTAGAAGAAAATGGCTTCAATTTTAGTAATGGCGAAAGACAAAGAATCATTTTGGCCCGAAGTATTCTAAGAAAGAGTAGTATCTATATTTTTGATGAGTCATTCTCAGGTATAGATATTAATAAGGAAAAGAAAATATTAGAAAATATTTTTAATTTTCTAAAAGGAAAAACAATAATAGTCATATCTCATCGCTTTAACAATAAGAAATTATTTGATAGAGTATTAAAACTAGAGGAAGGAGTTTTATATGAAACATAATTATGAAAAAAAGAATAGCATTCTTATTCTAACAGTAATATTGGTAGTAATAGAATTAATTTCTTTTATATATATTAATGAGAAAAAAGTATTCTGTTATGAAAAAATAACTGGCCTGATAGTTGATAAAAACCAAGTTTTAATAACACCAAATAAAAATAGTAGAAAACTAATCTATCAAAATAATAAAGTATATATAAAGGATAATGCTATATCATATGAAATAATAGAGGATAAAGGACTTATCTCAGAAAAGTACTATCAAATACTATTAAAGATGAAAACACCTTCTACCAAAGAACAAATAATAGAATTAAGTGTCAAATTAAAAAAACAAAATATCTTATCAACAATTAAATCATTATGGAAGGGGGAGATAAACTGAAAGAAATAGAACCAGAAAAATTAGATAAAATAACCGGAGGTACAGCCATATCTATATGGACCGGTATTGTAATTGCTGCAATTGTGGTATTTATTGCTGGTGTTATAGAAGGACTAACGAAACCCTAATGACAAAAACTCAAAAGTATCGTATTCAAAGGGAATTTAAGCGAAAAACGTTTTATCCAAATCCACCAAGAAGATGTAATTATGTTCATCAAATTGTTAGATTTAATGCATATTTAGTTATTGAGTAAGTGATTATAATTAATCACTTTTTTTATGGAGGTATTTAAAATGAAAATAACTGAATTGAATATTAACAAATTAGATGGATTTAAAAATCATCCTTTTAAAGTAGTAGATGATTTAGATATGAAAGAATTAGAGCAAAGCATAATTAATAATGGATTACTTGAACCTATTTTAGTAAGGCCAAAAGAATCAGATAGATTTGAAATTATATCTGGTCATAGAAGAATATATGCACTAAAGCAAATTGGTATTGATAAAGTTCCATGTATAATAAAAGATTTGTCTGATGATCAAGCAGTAATAGAAATGGTTGATTCTAATATTAGAAGAGAAAATGTTCTTCCTTCTGAGAAAGCAAAAGCATATAAAATGAAATTAACTTCTATGAAACATCAAGGAAAGAAAGTTCATACTTCAGACCATGATGGTCCGAAGTTGACAACCGAAAAAATTGGATTAGAGTTTGGAGATTCTTCAACAAATGTTAAGAGATATGTACGATTAACATATCTAGAAGATGAATTACTAAATATTGTTGATAACTCATATATTGAGCAAAATGCAAAATTGTCTTTAGGTATTACTACAGCTGTTGAATTATCTTATCTATCTAAAGAAGATCAATTGCTCTTGTTAGATGCGATTGATTATAATCAAGCAACACCATCTAGAGCTCAAGCAATTCAAATTAGAAAACTTTCAGAAAATAAACAACTTACAGTAGATGTTTTAGATCAAATTCTTTCAGAAGAAAAAGGAAATCAACATCAACAGATTGCATTCAATAAAAAAAACATAGAGAGTGTTTTACCAAAGGAATTAATAAAACGTGATAAGAGATATATTGAACAGTATATAATTAAAGCAATTCAAAATTATAATAATCATCTCGAGAATAATGAAAGGGGTGATGATTATGATTTAGCTTTGTAGCACCATTTTATTTTATGACAATTCCACATATAATTGTGGTAAGAGGTGAAGTAGAATGAGAAATAAAGTTTTCTTAATTCTTACATCTTTGGTGTTACTTATTATTTTTATATTAGTTTTTTTAAATTTTTTTGTTGATCACTCTGAATCAAATAAAAAAGAATATGAGATAAAAAAATCAGAAACAATAAAAAAAGAAAAAACTAAGAAGGAAGATGATTTGATTGATGATAGTCAAAACGATGAAACAAATAATGAGGATTACGATGATAGCAATTCTAGTGATGATGTTTCTATTAATAAAAGTAATAAAAATAATATGGGGACTAATAATGCAAGTCACTCTAATGTCGTAAATAATAATTCAAATAATGAATCTAATAATTCTCAAACAAATTCAAGTAGTAATCAAAATAATAGTAATAATTATATTCCTCCAACTCCAACTCCAGAATCGGTTAAAGAATTGACTGAATGGGAGAAATTAGGAATAAGTGAATATGATTATTATAATACTCCAAGTGATAATGAAGGAGAATTAGCTTTTAAAGGTAGTACTAGTTTATGTCAAAATGAAATAAATAGATTAGTAAATACTTATTATGATTCTGGAATTGATGGTGGTAATTATTATACAGTTAATGGGAAATATACACATTCATATTTAAGATGTGGAATTAAAATGTATATGAATGGAAATTCATATACATACAGTCAAATAAAATCAATGGGATTTAATTAAGCACATTAGTGCTTTTTTTATGCCTAAAAGAAAGGAAAAGCGTATGAAAAAAATAAAGAATAGTATATTTAATTTATTATTAATTATGATTACATTGATGAGTACTTTTTCATCATTAAATGTAAAAGCATATACAACTCAAGATACTCTTTATCAAGACGATAATTATAAATGGTGGGTTGCTATTTACAATAGAGCAAATACTCATATGGTAGCAACACAAGAGTCAATGTTAAGAAGAGCATCTGATAATAAACCAGTATATTGTATTCAAGCTCCTATTCAATTTTATAATGGTAGTGCAGTAAATGGAGTGGTTGATACAAATACAATGGTTTCAATGTCTGGTTTATCAGCTGACCAAATAGAAAGAATTAAGTTAATAGCATATTATGGATATGGATATGGAAATCATAATTCTCCAGAATGGTATTATGCTACTCAGTTATTAATTTGGGCTAATGTGAATCCTGGATATGTTTATGCAATTGCTGATGGTGATTATAGTTTAACTCCATCATCAAGATATGATGGTTATTATAATGAAATAAATTCATTGGTAAACAATCATACAACAGCACCTAGTTTTGCAAGACAAACATTTGAAATGAACAATGGAGAAACATTAACAATTAATGATAGTAATAATGTTTTATCAAAATTTTATGAAGGAACAGAAACAGATGATTATACAGCAGTTATTAATGGTAATAATTTAGTTGTAACAGCTAAAAGAGGTTATGAAGGAACAATTAATTTAAATGTTAAATCAAATGATAATCCTCCTATGCTATACGAAGGAGCTAATCAATTGTGTATGTCAGCTGGAGATCCAGTTATGATGATGGCAAGATTAAACTTAATTGTTAAAACTCATTTTGAAGGTTATAAAGTTTATGGAGATAAATCTACTGGTACTTATAGACCTGAAAAAGATGCTGTATTTGAAATTTATAATAATTCTACAAATGAATTAATAACAACTTTAACTTCTAATGAAAATGGTGTTATTGAATATGATCTTAGATTAGGTGAATATAGAATACATCAAACACAAGGAAAAAAAGGATATAAGCTAGTTGATGATTATATTTTAACTGTAGATGGAAGTAATTCTAAAGAAGTAATATATTTTCAAAATAATGCAATTAAAGGTGGATTAGAATTTAATAAAACAGACATGAGTGAATCTAAACCATTACCAAATACTTTAATTGAAATCTATAATGCTGATACTGATGAATTAGTATATAGTGAAAGAACAGATGAAAATGGAAAAATTATAATAAATAACATTAAATATGGTAAATACTATATTTTAGAGAAAGAAGCTCCAGAAGGATATCAATTAAATACAGAAAAAATGTACTTTGAAATCAAAGAAGATGGAGAAATAGTAAAAGCTACTATGAAAGATGAAATTATTACAGGTACTTTAGAATTTTCAAAAGTAGATTTTTCTACAGATGAGCCATTACCAAATACTTTAATTGAAATCTATAATGCTGATACTGATGAATTAGTATATAGTGAAAGAACAGATGAAAATGGAAAAATTGTAATAGAAAATATTGAATATGGTAAATATTATATTTTAGAGAAAGAAGCTCCAGAAGGATATCAATTAAATACAGAAAAAATGTACTTTGAGATTAAAGAAAATGGAGAAATAGTAAAAGCTACTATGAAAGATGAACAAATTGTAGAAGTACCAGATACATCTAAGAATGAATTTCCTGTACTTGAAACAGTATCATTATTTATTTCATTAACAGGATTAGGAATATTAATATATGCAAAGAAAAGAAAAAAGAAATAAACTAATAATAATTGGAATATTATTATTGCTGATAGGGGTGGTGTTCGGTGCTACCTCTTTTCTTTGCAACTATCATAATAAACAAGTTGAAGATAGAAAAGTAGATGAGTTTATTGAAAATAGTTCAATAGAAAATAATGATACTAATGATTTAGTTATTACAGAAGAAGAATCTAAAGTAGAAGTAACTCCAGTTCAATATAGTATGGTAATTGAAATACCAAAAATGAATTTAAAAAAAGGCTTATATGATATTAATTCAAAATATAATAATGTTGATTATAATATTCAAATTATTAAAGAATCAGATATGCCAAACAAAGAAAATGGAAATTTGATTCTTGCAGGACACAATGGAAATTCAAATATTTCTTATTTTGATAATCTAAACACTTTGTCTAATGGCGATAGTGTTTTTATTTTTTATGAAGGGAAAAAATATACTTATAAAATTTTTGATAATTATGAGATAGAAAAAAATGGAAAAGTATCTATTCATGGTTACTCAAAAAAAACAACTATTACATTAATTAGTTGTAAGAAAAATACAAAGAATAAACAGATTGTTTATATAGGTGAACAAGTAAATAGTGTTGTCTATTAAGGAGGGATAAAGTGGAAGAATTTAATATTAGAAAAATAGAAGGATACACAATTATGTCTAACCATCATTTAAGAGATCAAAACTTATCACACTCTGCTAGAGGATTACTATCGTTCTTGTTATCACTTCCTGAAAATTGGGATTATTCATTTAATGGATTAGTTGCTATTAGTAAAGAAGGCAAAGATGCAGTTAGAAGTATGATTAACGAATTAAAAGAGGCTAAATACATCAAAATAAGCCAATATAGAGACGAAAAAGGATGGTTTAAGTCAAAATATGATGTTTATGAATATCCCTATGATATGACCTTAAAAATGACTAATTATCGGACACCTGCTTTTCCGGTACCGGATAAACCGATGTCGGATGAACCAATACCGGATAAACCGATGACGGAAAATCCGCCACAAATAATTAATAAAGAAATAAATAATAAAGAAACAATTACTAAAAAAATAAATAATAAAGAAAATAATAAGGCCATGCAAGGTCTTTCCAAGGCCTTAAATGAAAATAATATTGAGAGTAAGGATGAAGTTTTAATAGATGAAGATTTATTAAATTATGAATGGTGGAAACATGATGATGATTATGAATTATAGGGAAGGAGGTGATGATTATTGGATCAATTAAGGGGATTACTGGTAAAACCCAATAAATTACCGGAAGAAATAACTTTTGATAATTCATTAGAAAAAAAGCAAGAACTTGTTGAAGGCTATATTGAATATGCATATTCTGATGATTTCCCAGATGTTGCATTTATCTGTAATGAAGAGGGTAAGATAAATGGATTACCATATAATCGTGATATTGGTCATGATATTATTGCAGGTAATTTTATTATTATTTCAAGTAATGTTGAAGATGGAGAAGATGTTTCTTTATCTGATAAACAAATTGAAAAATACAAAAAAATCTTCAATGATAAGTCTATTGAAGATACAAACATAAAAATAACAAATATAATTTTACAAAATAATGGATTTGAAATATAGAAAGAGAGGTAGATAAAAATGTTAAATCAAATTATATTAGTAGGAAGACTTACAAGAAATATAGAAGTTCATGAAACTGAAAATGGAGGAAAAGTTGCAACTTTATCATTAGCAATTCCAAGGAGTTTTAAAAATGCTGAAGGAAACTATGATACAGATTTTGTAGATTGTACTGCATTTGATGTAGTTGCTGAAAATACTTCTGAGTATTGTCGAAAAGGAGATATAGTTGGAGTTAAAGGAAGAATCCAAACTAGAGAAGAAGAGGTTGATGGCAACAAACAATATACAAAACAAATAGTTGCTGAAAAAGTTACATTCTTATATAGTAAAAAAGAAAAAGAAGATGAAAATGAAACTTCTAAAGATAATGATGATGAAATGGAAATGTAATTTATGAAAATAAAAGCAAAGAAAAAGAGCTATTTGCCGGTCAGCAAAATAACTCTAATGTTATTTTAGCACACTATTCTTTGCTTTTTAATTATTAATTGAGGAGTGGGTTTATGTTAAATTATTTTAATTTATTAAAAATACAACATCTTGAAGGTGGTTCATATAATATTGATTCAATCATCAAGGCGATTCAGACTTTTTCTAATTGGGCTCTTAGAGTTGGAATTGCATTATCTGGTGTAGCATTAATTATTGGATTCATTTTATATGCAGTAGTTGATGTTGATCAAAAACAAAGAGTAAAGCAAAGAATCATTCAAAGTATGTTTGGAATAGTTGGTATTATACTTGCTATTTCATTAGTTAATTTAATAATTGATTTATTCTAGAGGTTAGAGATGTTAAATAAAGCACTAGATTTACTTAGAACTTTAGGTTGGTATATAGTAGATTTTATTTACTCTTTAATTGATAGCTTATTCGATGTTTTAAAGAGCCTAAATGCTTTTGATATTGTAAATAGTATAGCAAAGAATAGTATTTTTTCTAATTTTTATACTGGAGTTATTGCGATAGCTCTTACATTATTAGGATTATTCACAATAACAAGATTTATAAAGAAAGTATTAAATCCAGATGAAGAAATGCCAGCAGGAAAAATATATAAAGAAGTTGCTATATGTGGAATACTCATAATTATGAGTACTTTTTTATTTGCACAAGCATCAACTTTTTCAATCAAATTAGCAGGATTTACTGGAAGTATATTTGAACAAAATAATATATCTTTGTCAGATTCTATGTTGACTATGTATATTGATTATTCAGAAGGTTATAAAGCAACAGATGATTTTAAGAATGAAGATATATCTAAATACATTAAAAATGATAAATTTACAAAAAAGAAAATGTATAACGATAAATATGTTACAGATGATAAATGGATTTTACCAGATGAAGAAGATTACAAATATTCTATAAATTGGATTATGGCTATTCTAGTAGGAGGTTTTTTCTTATACTCATTATTCTTTAGTGGAATGATGTTAGCAAGAAGGCAAATTGAATTCTTATTCTTATTTACGATAAGTCCAATTATATTTGCAACATCAGTTGGTAATAAAGAAAGAAGAAGTGCTGTTTTTCAACAATTAGTTTCATTAATTTTACAAGGTGCTGTTATTATGTTAATCATTACATTAACAGCTTTAATAATGCAACAGATAAATGATACAACATTCTTTACTAATACATTTAAAGATATATTAATCAAAACTATTTTATACATTGGATGTGGTTCATTTTTATTAACAGGATCTCAAGTAGTTAATCGCTTTATTGGAGGAAATGTATCAGCAAATAGTGGAAGAGAACAATTAATGGCTATGATGGGATTCGGTCAAAGTATGGGTGCAGTTGCAAGTGTTGGTGGTTTAGCAACGGCAGGTGCAGGATTATTAGGAGCAGGTGCTACTTTAAAAGGAGCTTCTGCTATGGGTTCTGTAGGAAATACTGCTATGCAAAAAATTGGTAATGCAATGAGTTCATTTGGTTCAAAAATAGGAGGTAATATTGGAGATGTAGGTAGTCCTACAATTTCCGGAATAGGAGGAAATCTTCAAGCTATTGGAAGTGTAATGTCAGCTTCTGCTTATAGAAGAGCACATCCAATTGATTCTTCTGGAAAATCTACAATGAATTCCAGTCAAAAACTATCAAGATTTGCATCAAATATGATGTCTGTAGGAACTAGTTCAATAGGTTCAGCAGTTAATACTGTTCTTCCTACAGGAATGGGAAGACATAGAAGGAGATGATAATTTTGTATATAACTATAAGAAGTGTAAGAAAGACACTAGGTAAATATGTAGAAATGCAAGATTTATATGTTGGGTTGCCAATTTTATTTATTTTCTTAATATTGTTTTCTTTTACTAGTTTTAAATTATTTGCATTAGTTTTTTTCACAATTGGGGCATTTTTAATGATTCCAATATCTGTATCAAAAAAAAATAGAATGTATAAAGTTTTTGGAATGTTGATACTTTATTTATTTAGAGTAAAAGATTTTACTTATGAAAGAGAGGAAAATTCAAATGGCTAATGATAATAAAAAGTTAGAAAAGATAAAAAAAGTAAGAGAAAAAACAAATAAATATGAGTCAATTGGTAAAATGAAAAAGAGAATTAAAAATTCAACTTTTATATCAAATATAAAAGATGTGAATAATGAAGGTTTATTATTTTTAAAAACAGGGGAGGTTGCATGTGTTTTAGAAGTAAGAGCAATTGATTTATCATTAACAAGTAATCATGAAAAAAATATATTTTTCCAATTATTTAAATCATTTTATCAAATACCTAAATTAAATATTAGATATTATAAGTTAGATGAAAAATTAAATTTAAATGAAAATAAAATTAATTTAGAAACTAGAATTGAACATTTTAAAAATGAAGAGAGTAAATTAAAACTACTTGAAGGTCAATTAGAAAAAATAAAACAGTTAGAATATGAAAATAAGACTTTAGCTTCAAAGTATTTTTTAGTCATAATTGCATCAGATACTATTACATTGAATAAACAAATAGATGAAGTAGAACAAATATGTATGAATGTTAATCCAAAGATTAATTTAACAAGTATTGTTAATAAACTTGAAATTTATAAGTTCTTATGTAATATCTATTTATCAAGTAATACAGTAGATGAATTAGTATGGTCAGACTTACCATCATTAACAAGTCCTATTAATTATTCAGAAAGAATTGATAGATTAATTATGGATGGAAAAGACATCCAACTTTTAACTATAAAAAATATAGCTCCTTTTATTAAGGAGTTATTTTTTGAACAGATATTTAATTATCCAGGAGTAAGAGTATCAATTTCCATAAAGGATTCATTATCTCAAGAAGAATTAATTAAATGGGTAAATGCACAATATCAATTTTTATTAACAGATAGAAATACTACAAGAAAATTAAGTGATGCCACTGAACTAGATACTCAAAAAGAAAACTTCCAATATTTAATGCAAGATATTAAAAATGGAAATGAAAAGATTAAAGAAGTTTCTTTAGTAATTGTAGTTGAGGGTAATAAAAAATATAGAGAAGAAACAATAAGAGATTTGAGATTAATTGCAGATGCTTATCAAATAAAATTAGATATTCCAAGATGTAGGCAAATGGAAGCTTGGCAGGTATATGATATTACAAATAAAAGTTTTAAAGACTATGCATTTTATTTACCAACATTAACAATTAGTGCAGGTTTTCCTTTTACAATGACTAACTTTAATGATCCAACTGGTTATCATATGGGAAAAGATATTCATACAGCTTTACCAATATACTATGATCAATTTGTTTTAAATAGTTCTAGAACATCTCATAATATGGCAATAATTGCTTCAACTGGTGGAGGTAAATCTTTCACTATGAAGAAAATGATTATAAATGAATTTGCAAGAAATACAAAGATATTTATATTTGATGCAGAAAGAGAATATAAATCAATTGTTGAATCAAATGGAGGAGAGTATATTGATCTTTATTCAAAAAGTGGTGGAATAATTAATCCATTACAAATTAGATATATAGCAAGTGATGATGAAGAACATTCTGATAAAGAAACAGATTGTCCTTTAGCAAAACATTTGGGTTTTCTAGAAGCTTTTTTTAAAACAGCTTTTGAAAGTATAACCGAGAAAGAACTTGTTATGTTACTTGCTATTGTAGAAAAACTATACAATGAAAAAGGAATTTTTAAGAACACATCTATTAATACTTTAGAAAATATGAAACCAACAGAGTATCCAATTTTTTCAGATTTATATAACTTTTTACCTAAGTATAAAATGACAGTTAGTTCTGATGAACAAGTTAGAATTATTAATCAATTAGAAATATTATTATCTAGATTCTTGACTGGAACAGATTCATTCTTGTTTGATGGATATACAACTGTTAATCTTGAAAATAATTTGATAGCATTTAATTTACAAGAATTATTGTATTCTGAAAATCAAAGAATTATTAATACTCAAACTTTAAATCTTTTAACATTCTTAAATAATAGTATTGTTTCAAATAAAATATTAAACGATAAAAAAGAAATAAAAGATAGAAAACATATAATGATAATTGCAGATGAATTTCACTTATTTATAGATGAAAAAAATCCAGTAATTTTAAGAAACTTCGGACAACTTGCTAGAAGAATTAGAAAATACTCCGGAGCTTTAGTAGTTGCTACTCAATCTATAAAAGACTTTGTTGGTAATAGTACAATAATAAGACATGCAACAGCAATATTTAATAACTGTCAATATCAAATGGTAGGTATGATGAAGGAAGATGATATGTTAGCATATCTAGAATTATTTAAACAAAATCCATTAACAGATACTCAAAAGAATTTCTTAATGGAATGTACTCAAGGAGAATTTTTGTTTACTATCGATTCAAAACAAAGACTTAGATTAAAAGTTGAAGCAACAGATGATGAAATAATTATGATGGGTGAACTAAAATAAAAAAGATATTATCCACAGGAATATAATTTTCCAAGGATAATATCTTTTGGTATGATATTCACTCAGTCTGGTGCTGAGCAAACATCTTTAGTGGTCACTGGTGACAATTACCAGCAAGCACTAAATATAAAAGAAATTCGCCGGGTCTAATTCCCGGAAAAGTTCTATATGTGTATAGTATATCATATTATTTATTAATATGTAAATATGATATAATGTTATTTGAAGAGATGGTGATATTATGTCTGACTTTGAAATGATAGAACAAGAACAGAATCATAAAGGGTTTGATGACTCAAATATAGAAAATGATTTTAATCCGAAAAAAAAATCAGGTGTTCCTGAAAAACCATATTTTTTAGAATTATCTATAGAAGAAAAATCTTTAATTGAGGTATTATCTAAATTAAATATAGAAAAAGAATCTCAAATAGCAATAGGATTATTATTTAGGAAATATAATATTTCCATTTCTGAATTTTTAAATATATTAAAAAACTACAATCCAAAAGAATTAAATACAGAAAAAATTATAGAAATTGTACTTGATATGAGGAAATAATTATATGAATTATGAACAAGAAAGTAAAATGTTATTAAAAAAGCGTTATGAAAACGAAAAGAAAATTCGAAAAAAATATGAAAAAAATGTATTTGGTGATTCTTTAGATGGTTCTCCTGAAGAAATTGAAATAAAAAAGAATGATGAATGGTGTATAAAAGAATTAAAAAGATTAAAAGAAAAATATAATAAGCAATAAGCACTCTAAATTTGAGTGTTTTTTCTTTTTGGAGGAAAGGTATGATGAAAGAAGAATGCGATTATATCTCTTATCACGGAAAAGTTACAAATATTCGTGACAACGTTGATAAGGATTATATTTATTTTGATATAGGACAATTTGAATTTTTTATAGATAATAATGGAAATAATAGAGTTCGTCCAACATATTTTAGTGCTAGAGTAATTAAAAAAATAAATAAATATTTAAAGATGAGTTTGAATATGGATGTTATTGTTAAAGGAATTCCTAAGGCATATGTGGATAAAAAAGGTTATAGGCAAAACTATATTCATATAACAGAAATAAATAATATTGCTATTAAAGATATTATGGAAGAAAAATACTATACAGATAAAGAAGGTAATGAATATTGGAATGGAAAACTAATTCCTGAACCGGAATCCTGGGATATGAATAATCCAGAACAAAAAGCATTATCTGATTGGTTAGATAGTTTTAGTTAGGAATAATATGAAAGATAAAATTAAAAAGAAGTTATTTAAAAAAATAATATTTGGTAGTAGTGCAGGAATGATAATAACATTCATGATTGTTCTGATTCCATGTTTAATGGTTTTAGATTTTTTTGGAGCTGATATAACTGGTAGTGCAGATATGGATGGAGAATTATTAACGGATGATTATGTAATTAATAATAGCGAGTATGCACCAAGATATAGAACTGTGTTAACAGAAAAAATACATCAAGGATTAGGATATGTTCCATTGACTAGAATTGTTTATTTAAGTCAATCAAATAAATCATATTCAGAATTGTATGATGATAATTTAAACAAAGAGACAAATAAATTAAAACCAATTACAACAGTTTGCAAAGAATCTAAATATAGTTTTTTGAGTGCTTGTAAAGATAATGAAATTAATAAAAGCAATCAATCAAAAAGTGTACAAGCTAAACCTTTTGGAAGACCTATAGATTTTAATAAGATGTACAATGTTACATCTATTTTTATGGAGCAAAGAATTGTATTTGGAAAATATGATGTTCATAATGCATGGGATTTTTCTGCACCAGATCATACACCTGTATATTCAACTTGTAATGGAAAAGTTATATGGGTAAGTTTTACTCAAAGTCAAAATGTAACTAATACTTCAGCAGCAGGTGGTAATCAAATTAAGATTAATTGTCCTGTAGGAAATCAAGAATACATAGTTTGGTATGCACATCTTTTCCCTGGAAGTAATTTAGTTAGTGTTGGAGATTCAGTAACAATGGGACAGCAAATTGCAGAAGTAGGAACAACAGGTTATTCAACAGGTTCCCATCTTCATTATCAAGTTCAATATAAAGGAAAAGATGTAGATGGAATGAGTTTAATCAATTTTTCAAAGTGATGTGTCTAATTTGCAACGTCATTATTTGTTGATATAAATAATTATTAGTATTAAAAATTATAGTTTTGCAACGCAAAATGTGTCAATTTCGCAAGTGCGAAATAAGAAAGGTACACAACAATTTCTTTATATTATTAGGAAATGATGAGTATTGTGTACCTTTTATCTTATGCCCATTATTTTTAAAAGTAATGATTTAGTAGTTTGCAACGAAAATGACACATGAAAGGAGGTATATTATGTATCATGATTATCATTTTAAAATAGAGTATGAATTATGGAATCGAATAGTAGCAGAAGCTAAAAACAAAAGAGTAACAATTAGAACTATGATTGTTGATTTGCTTTATAAAGGTTTAATGACAGTATATAGGGAGACTGATAGAGATGAGAAAAAATTATCATAATATTACATTAACAGATGAAGTAGAAAGTTATGTAAAACAATATATGAGTGATAATAATATTGGTTTAAGTGATACAATCAATGTTTTAGTTTTTAGAGGTATTCAAAATATTATTGAATCAAAAGAAGTAACATCTATATCAAATGGCATGGAAAAAATTTCATCAAAATTATATTATTTGAAAGTATTAATGGAACAATTATACTCAGACTTTAATATAGATGAGCCAAGCAATCCAAGAGAAAGTATTGGCCTTAAAATATTAAAAGATAGGATTAAAAAGAGTAATGATGAATAGTCCACATGTAATTGTAAAATCCCAATATACTCCTAGTTATAATAATTTAACTTATAAATTTAATAATAGTGATAAGGTCAAGAAAGATGTATTAAAGATGTTTGATTATTATGCAAACGAAAAAAAGAAATTAGTAACAATGTTTGATTATTTTGATGGAACTATTGGTAAAGATAAGAAAATGAATATGTGTTTTGAAAATGGTGATTATATTACAAAAGAAGAAAAACAAAAAAGACAAAATCAATATTGTAAGTATATAGAAAAATCAAATGTTTATAAGATGATAATTTCCTTTCCAGAAAACTTTTTAGAATCAAACATAGATATAAGAAATTTTGAAAAGAAATTAGCTAAAGAAATACTTCCAAAATTCTTTATGAAATGTGGTTTTGTTGACATCAAAAATATGAGTTATCAATTTTCGCTTCATAATAATACTGATAATCTTCATTTTCATATTTCTTTTTGTGAAAAAAAACCTAATTTCAGATATAAAGATAATTCTATTAAGTATAGGATTAAAGGAACATTCACTCAAAAAGAATTAAACTTCTTGAAAAATGAAGTGGAGCATGTCATTGAAAAAGAAAAAATATTTACTCCTCTAGTAATAAAATCTAATAAACAAATAGATGAATTAAAAAAATTTTTTCGTGAAGATGATCAAAACTATGTTTTGAAAAATATTCCAGAATTAGAAATTGAAGAAGATATTATGAGACTAGGTGAGATGTTATATAAAGAGCGAAATGGAAAAAATACAAGAATCAAATACAATTCAATAAATAATAAAGAAATACAACAATTAACTAATAAGATTAAAAAATATATTTTTTCAAAAAGAAATCCTGAACTTAATTCAAAGTATCATGATTTTAAATTATCAATAAGAGAATTAAATATTTATTTTAAGAATATTTCAGAATCAAACAATCTAAAAGAATATGATTTTAATTATTCAAAAAAGAAAGCAGAATATTTAGATAATTATGTTTTTAATACGATTGTAAATCATGCACTAAAAGAATATAAAAGTTCAATACACGAAAATGATTTAATTAAAGAAGTTGTTTATTCAAACTATAAAAAAGAAAAAACTAATAAATATAATATATTAAAAAATTACTTATCGCTAAATACATCAATGAAATACATTAATAGATATAGAATTAATCAAGCTGTATTAAGAATAAATAGAGAGTTAGAAGAAGCAGAAAGAGAATTTTCAAAATTATTTGAAGAAAAAGATTATAGTAATTCAAATTATTAAGGAGGTATATAATGAATAAAAAATCATTAATGAAAGATGAAAATAATAATGATCTATATATAACAATAGGGAGATATGCATCAGAGGGGAATATTTATTTAGGATTAGTAACTGATGATGATTCATATTGTGATATAACTATTAATCTTCCGAATGCATATAAGCCATCTAAGGAATCAGTTTATTTATCAGCTGATTTGCCAAACGAAGTTTTCGATGAACTAGAAAAAAAGAATATTATTTCAGATGTTTTATGGGAAGAACAATATAATATGGGAAAATATAAATTAGTTCAATTATTTCCAGAAAACTTAAAAGATTACTTATTTCAAGAACAAATTGATGAATACTTTTCAGAAGAAGATTATGAATTATAATTTTTTTAACTTTTATGAAATTTGTTTTTTCAAATCTAAAAATGACAAAAGATTTATATAAAATCAATTTTTCAGAAAGGCTTTAAAATGAAAATTAAAAATTCATATAGAAACATAATTGAAAATTAAAAATTCATCATTTGATTATATTTTTAAGTTAGTATATCATCCTTTAACAAGAAAGGAGGAATACTATGAAACATCCAGTTGCAATACATAATGAAGTAGTATTGGTTGGTAGAATAAGATATGCAGGAAGAAAAGTTCAAGTAGCTAATAAAGATATGCTTAATTTTGTAATATCTGTACCTAATGATGAAGACTATAATTTAGAACCAAATAATATATCTGTTAATGTTGAAACAAAAGATTTTAAAATGTTTAGAGGTAAAGTAGGTATGCCAATTGCTATTAGTGGTCATATTGATGCTAAATGGGGACAAAGAATTATATGTGATTTAATTAAGTTTATATAATTTTTATTTAAAATCTTGTAATTATATAGTTATATTTGTATAATGGAATTAGAAAAATGCGAGGAGTATGATATTATGAAAAAGAAATTATTAAGTATTATATTTATGGGAGTTTTGATTGTAGGATTAACTGGTTGTGGAAGTAGTTCAAAAAATGAAAGTAATTTAACAAATAGTGCATCTGATAACAATAATTCTAAAGTTATAACATGTGTTCAATTGCAACAAAATCCAAATTTTCATGAATTAAGTAGAGGTACTAGAACTATTTTTGATGGTAATAAAATTATAGATGTGGTTTATTTCTTGAAAACTACTGATAATAAAAGTGCTGAAGAATACTGTAACAATGAAGGTAAAAGATTAACTGGAGTATTTGAAAATGTAAGTTACGAAATTAAAGATAATAATTGCGATATTACATTTAATATTTCAAAAATGACTGATAGTGAATTAGAAGAATTAACATTTGGAAAAACTAGTGATACTAAAACTTTGATTAACAAAATGAGTTATGACGATTATTATAATTATCTTTCGACAAATGAATATGCTTTTTGTAATAAAGGAGAAAAAGTTGAAAAGAAACATCCAAGTGCGATAACAGGGGCTTATAGTGGTTTCATTTTTGCTAGTAATGGAGGTACTTACGATTGGCATAAGGTAACAATGAAGTTTGATGATGGCAATTACGTATGTAGTTATTCAATTAATAATAACAATTATAAAATTGTTGGAAGTTATACATATGATTCAAATGATGGAAAACTAGAATTAAATATGGATGAAAAAAGCAGTGAAGGAAATACTAATTTGGCATCTTCTTGTTATGGAACAAAGAGAGTTTATGAAAATATAGAAGGATATAATTTAGAAATTGTAAATACCGTTTCTGATAACACTGATTACCAAAAAGGTCTAAAATTAAATAAGAATTAAGGAGTGAATAAATATGAATACAAATGATTTAAAAAAATATTTTAATAAAAATTCAAAAACATTAATGATTGTAGGTATTGTATTAGTAATATTTGGATTTATAATTATTTCGGGAAATACAGGGCAAACTTATTCAGGAGATTTTGCAATTAGACGTGCAAGACAACAAGATGCTAATTTCTGGGTTGGAATTGGCACAATAATATTAATTGCAGGTGGTGGATTAGTTTTAGGAAGTAAATTATATAAAAACCACACTACTGCTACATCTTTAAGCAATAGTATTGATGTAAAAAAAGATAATAAAGTTGAAAAAATGAAAGAATTAAAAGAAATGTTAGATAATAATTTAATTTCAAAAGATGAATACGAAGAAAAGAAAAAAAAGATATTAGATAGTATGTAAACAATATTGTATTGGGAAAAATTAAATTTATTTATTGGGAGAAATAATTAAATGGAAATATTAGAATCAAATCTATTTAGAGGAATTTTGTTGTTATATATTTTAGTTGGGTTTATTACATATAATATATATAAAAAGAAAAATTATAGAAAAGCTTATGTAATTAAGGGAAATTTTATTAAATTTTATTTCGTATTTATGATGATTTATTATGCATTTTTTGTATTTAAAAATAAAGATAATTTTTTTGATTCCTATATGAATGCAACAATGATTCTCGCAATTCCTTGTACTTTCATTTTTGCAGGGCATACAAAAAGTTTTAAAAATACAATTTATATTTTAATTTTATCAATATTTATTTTGTTTGGATTAGTATTTTTAATATCAATATTGAATGTTTTTAGTCCTGAAAAAATGTCAAATATAATTAAATATTTAGCTGTAATTTTTTCAATATTAAGCATAATATCATTAATAACTGGCTCAGGTCAATTCTTATCTAATGGTGAATTTTCAATTGATTTAAGTGATGAGACAATTCCAGTCGAGAGAAAGAAAAAAACTTATAATGATACTGTTAAGAAAATATATGTTACAGATGAATTTGGCAATGTGGTAAGAGAAGTAACAGCTTATGAAGAAAAATATTCTGGTGCGAAAAGGACATATTCAAATGACAAGCTTGGAAGAGTTACAAGTGAAACTAATACAATTGGTAATTATACAAAAGTAAAAGTAAATAATCAAAAAAAGAATTTATAATACGAGAATTAAGAAAATAATCAAGAAAATTAAGTTAAAAGGATAAATCTATGCGATTTGTCCTTTTTATATAAATGGAATATAAAATAATTGTGTTAATTTTTATAATTTATATTTTAATTATTATATATTAGTTATGTTAAGCATTTTAAAAAAAATGTGATATAATTAAATAAATAATTATTTTTAATTATTTGGGAGGAGTTTATTTATGTTTTCAATTAATTTAGATGACGCATTTGAGGGATATGTAGGTTCGATTTTCTTTGGAATAGGTTTAATAGTATTTTGTATTTTAGCATTTACTACTAATTATGTTAATGTTGGAATAGGA
>CACXJP010000021.1 GCA_902768065.1 uncultured Erysipelotrichaceae bacterium | reverse complement strand
ATTGGATGAAAAAGATATTAATAAATTTGTTAATACTGAAATATTAAATTATGAAGATGCATTAATATATACTTATATTAAAGGTACTTTAGAAGGATTTTTATATGAAGGAAGAATAAAACAAGTTATTATAGATGAAGCACAAGATTATAATAGACTTCAATATATAATAATAAATAATATATTTAAAAAGGCTGATTTTACTATACTTGGAGATATTAATCAAAATATTAATCCTTATTATCATTACAAATCCCTAGAATCTTTAAAGGATTTATTTAGAGGAGATACAAAGTATTTAGAATTATTAAAAACATATCGTTCTTCTCCGGAAATAATTGATTATACAAATAAGATACTTAATTTAAAACATGTAAATGCGATAAGAAGAGATAATAATAAGCCAGTAATAATAAGAAAAGGAGTAGAGGATATTAAATCTAGGTTAGTTGATGATATAAATACTCTACAAAAAGAATATAAATCTACAGCGATAATTACTAAGGATTTTAATGAAGCAGAGAAGATATATAATTTAATATGTAATGATATTGAGCTTGTACAAGATGTCAGCATGAATTATATATTTATAACTAGGGTAATACCTAGTTTTTCTTTACAATTTATACTAAATATGTTATAATACGCGTATTGAAAAAAAGGAAAAACTAAATCAAGAAAGAAGTTAGGATTATAATTTTTATAATCCTTGATTTATGTGGGGTGAGGTAAATGGAGAAAGCATTATATAGTAGAATAAAGAATCCTTTAAGTAATGAAAGATTTGTAAAAGATGCATTATATGAATATATCTATAATGAGAGTTTATTTAATGGTTTATTTAAAAATAATAAAACAAATAACAATCAATCATTAATATTTCATGATATGCTTTATAAGAGTAATTATGATGATTGGAAAAAAGAAATAGATGAACTATATGAAAGTACATCAGAAGATGATTATCAATATGAAGATATTAAAACTATATATGAGTTTTTAAATAATTATCATGTTAAAAGTTATAAGGATGTATCAAATGTATTGACAGGTGGATATCAAGAATTAGGAGATTTATTTGTTAAATATTGTCCATTTAGTTTTGATGATGATGGTTTTATTACTATTAATACATTCAAAAAAACTAAATTTGATAATGGATTATGTATTAATTGTGATTTAAGTAAAATGCATTTCCTATTATATAAATTTTATGAGAAATGTCAGGAAAATAATCTTGATTATTGTATTAAGTTTGATGAATCAGGATTAAGAAAAGATTCAATAATTATATATAGTGATTCTCAAAATTATCCAGTATATTTGAAGATATTAGAGGATATAATAAGTGAAAATGATTTGAATTATTCATTAGATGATTTACCATTATGCATTGGTGAAATATCCCCAAAGATTGGTTATATTTCTGGAAAAGATGATTTTTCTAGTAGAAGAGTAAGACATATTGAAAGATGTATTGAACAAGAAACTATGGTTTGGATGAATAATTATTTTGATAAGAATATTACAACTTTTACTGGTAGAGAAGTACCATATAAAAACTATCTTTTTAGTAAGTTTGTAATAGAAAAAAGACATAAACTTCTAGATGATTATTCTACAGAATTTAAAACTGAGGTAATTAATTCAAAGGATTTTACAAAAGTTCTTACAGATACATTAATTAGAAATTATAAGTATATATGTGAAGCTGTATACAACAGGGATTATAATTATACTTTAACTGTTCCTTATAAGAATAAGACAGTTGAATTTACTTATTATGATTTTGCCAATTTATTAAAAGAACAAGCAAATTTCTTTAGAAAGCAACCTGGTTTTGAAGATTCAATACTATGGAGAATCAAAAATACATCAGTAGGTTGGGATGTAGATCCAGCTAATTATGGTATGGATATTGGGGATGCTTATTTACTTGGAAAAGATATGAATGTTCCTAAAAGAAAAGTTACACTAGAAATGCTTGATAATTTTGATGATAGCAAGAGAAAGGTAAGAGGTTCTAGAGAGGGTCGTATTTTAGATAGTAATATTAAAAAGAAAAATAGATTTAGTGATATTTTAAGTAAAAAGAAAAATAAAAAGTAAATTACTTTTTATTTTTTTGTGTTTATTTCAAAATAGAAGCGTGATCCTTTACCTGTAGTAGATTCTACACCATATTTATAATTATGCATTTCTAAAATGTTTTTTACTATTGATAAGCCTAATCCTGTACCAATTAGATTTCTTTTGTGTTTCTTTTTGTTTTTGTAATATTTATCCCAAATATATGGAATATCTTCTTGTTTTATTCCTTTTCCTGTATCTATTATTTCTACTAGTATTTTATTATTATTTTTGTTTATATTAAGAGTAATTTTGTTATCATTTCCAGTATAATTTATTGCGTTGTTTAGAAGATTATATATTACTTGTTCTATTTTCTTTTTATCAGCATTAATAATTTGTTCATCTTCATTATGATTAAATATAAATTTATAGTTTTCTGTTTCTTGATATAAGCTATATTTTTTTAAGATATCATTAGATAGAGAAATTAAATCAAAGTCTTCTTTATTTATGTTTTCAATATTTGATTGCATTTTAGATAGTTCTAGGATATCTTCTACTAATAGAGATAATCTATCTACTTCTGATGTTATTATTTCTATATCTTCTTTTTGTTTCTTTTTACTTTTTGAATGAAGATCTATTGCCATTTCTGCATAGGCTTTAATCATCGTTAAAGGGGTTTTTAAATCATGTGATACATTGGCCATTAAGTCTCTTCTTAATTCTTCTGTTCGTTCTAATTCTTTTCTTGCATAATTTAGGGTATTACTTAGTTCATTTAATTCTTGAATATCACTTTCATCATCAAATTCTTTTGTAAAATCTCCTTTAGCAATATTTTTAGCTTGATTGTTTAGATTTATTATTGGTTGTGATAGATGTTTAGATATGAAATAACTAATTATAAATGATAGTAATAAAACAATTATTGTAACTATTATTAATTGTTTTTGCAGTATTTTTGTAGTTGAATCAATTGGATCTATTGAAGTGTTTATGAATGCATATTTACCAGTATCTAGTTTTATTGCATAAAGTAGTGTTTCACTATTAAAATGTTTATTTATGATTTCATATGATTTTGAATTTTTGTTACTATTTATGAAATCATTCATATAGATTTCTTTTTCTCTTTCTTCTCGCATACAGCCTTTGCCAAGAAATGATGTATCGTAAAGAGAGTAGTTTTCATCTGTGATTGATATACATACTTCTTTTTCAAACGATAAATCATTTATTATTTGATTAAAATCACTACTATTTTGATTTTCTTTAATTATTGATGCAACTTTTTTTATATCATTTGTCTTTTCCTTTTTATAAAAACTATCTAGGAATAAAACTTGAAATGTCCATAAGAAGGCTAAAATAGAAATAGAAAAAATTAGGAAATATTTTAATATTTGGTCATTTAAATTACTCTTCTTCAACATATTTATATCCTATACTTCTTATAGTTACAATATGATCTCTATATTTTCCTAAATTATTTCTAAGCATTTTTATATGCGTATCTACAGTTCTATCTTCTCCAAAAAAGTCATATCCCCATATGGCTGATAAAAGCTGTTCTCTTGAAATAGCTAATCCTTTGTTTTCAATTAAATATGTTAATATTTCAAATTCTTTTGGTGTTACATCTTTTCTTTTTCCATCTATTTTTACTGTATGTGCTGAATAATTGACTTCTATACCTTTGTATGTATATATTTTTTGAGTTGATTTTCCACTTCTTGATAAGACTGCTTTGATTCTAGCCATCAATTCTTTTGGAGAGAATGGTTTTGTAACATAATCATCAATTCCTAAGTCAAAGCCAGCTAATTTGTCATATTCTTCTCCTCGCGCAGATAAAACAATAGTGGGAATGCGTCTTTCTTTAGGTAATTCTTTTAGCATACTAAAACCATCCATTTCGGGCATCATAATATCTAGAATCATTAAATCATATTTGTTTTTTAATAATAATTCTAAGGCTTCTTTACCTGAAGTTGCTTCAAATACTTCGTAATTGTTATTAGAACAATATTCTTTAATTACTGTTCTAATAAGAGCTTCATCATCTACAACTAATATTTTCATATAAACCTCCACCTATAAAAATATTATACTATAAATGTGAAATTCCCGTGAAATATTAATATAAATAATTAATTGTTTTTTTAACTAAATAGAGTGTAGAAATAATAATATTAATAAATATTGATATTATATAGGGATATATTCCTATGTGAAAGAAACTTAGTAGTATTATTGATAATGATCTTGCAAATAAACTTATTATTGATAAATAAAATATTACTTTGTTCTTTCCAATAGCATTTAAGGTAAATATAAATATACTTTGAATGTATTGAAATATAAAGATTGGACTTAATACTTTTAAATAATTATATCCGAAGTTTGTTTTATATATTATTTTTAGGAGGCTTTTTCCTTGTAATTCAAATATTATTGTTATAAATGTACTGAATATTAGAATTATAATTGTGATTACTGTTATTTTTTTTATTATATTTTTATTATTTTTATTAGAATATTCTCTTGTAATATATGGCATAATTGCTTGAGATATAGCAAGAGTAAAGAAACTTGGTAATGTTAGTAGTGGAATAACATAGCCTGTTATTATTCCATATTCTCTTACAATATAATTTATGGAGTAATTATTTGTTAATATGTTTGTTAAAATTATGGGCTCTAAAAAGAAACTTAAACTATATATCAAATTACTTATGACATTAGGTATACCTAATTTAAATGAATCATATATATAATTCATATTTGGTTTTAAATCATTTATCTTTATATTTACATTTTTAGGGAGAAATAATACTAAGATTATTGTTGATGTTAATTCACTTATTATGTTTGAAGATACTAGGAGAAATATAACATATTCTAATTTTAGATTGGTTATTTTTGGAAGAATAATAATCATAAATAATAATCTAATAATATTTTCTATTATTAGAGACAGTATATGAGGAAACATTCTTTCTTTTCCAAAAAAATAGCTTCTACATATACTTGATAGGGTTGTAAAAGGGATTATTAGACTAATAGCTATAATTCCTAGTTTTATTATATTATTATGAAGAAGGTTATTACTTATTATTGGTGCTATTAATATGATTATTATAGATATTAATATATTCATAATTATTGTTATTGGAATTATTGAAAAGAAGAGTTTTTTGTTATTTCTTGTGTTTAGAGCTACTAATCTTGATAAGGCAATGGGTAGACCAAACTGAGATAGATTAATGAATAAAGACATTGTTGGAAGTATAAGCATATATAATGATAAACCATCTATTCCTATATTTCTTGTCATAATAATCTTTATAAACATTCCTAAAATTTTAGTTATAAATCCTCCTGCTAGGAGAATAATAGTTGAGGTGATAAATTTGTTTTTCATAGTAAATATTATGAAAAAATAGTGAAAAATATTTCTTTGTTTTGAAATGTATGATATTATTGACTATGAAAGATAAATGTCGATTATTGTATGTAAAAGATGTAAATCGAACATAAGTTGATTTGTGTAAAATAATTTGTAAAAAATAATTTTATTTGTAAATAATCTTTTCTGATAAATAATTATTGTGATAGACTTAATTATGCAAGAGGTGAAAATATGATGAGTGATTTAATAGAATTTTTAACATCAAAGGAAATAGTTCTTATTTATTTTATTGCAGGATTATCTTGCTTTGTATGTATTATTGTATATATGGTTGAGAAAAATAATGATAAGAGAAGAAGAAGACATAATACTAAGGAACTTAATAAATTAGTTGAACAATTAAAAGATGAGGTTCCAGAAGAAGAGGATACTGTTATTTATGATCAACCTGTTCTTGAGACTATTGCTGAAGAGGATTCTTCATTAGATAAGATGCTTGAGAATACTATTGAGATTAGTGAAAATGTTACAAAAGAAACATATGTAATTGAACCTAAAAAAGAGGAGAATTCTATTACTGAACTAGAATATACTACTATTGAACCTGATACTGAAACTGCTAAGTTGGAATTAAAGAAATTGGAAGAGAGATTGATGCAAGAAGAAATGAATAATCAAGAAAAATTAGTTGTAATTGAAGATGAATATAATAAAGAGCCTGTTATGGATAAAGTAGAAGTTGTTGAAGATAATAATATTCAATTAACTTCATATGAAGAAGAACAAGAAGCAACTGCAATTATTTCTTTAGAAGAATTACTTAGTAAGGGTAAAGAATTATATGAGGCTAATGAAGTTAGTCAATATGAAGATGAAGGAAATGAGCCTATATCTTTACAAGACTTAGAAGTTAAAATGGATATGAAAGCATCTTCAATTGAAAATGAATTTGTTATTGAAGATGTTGTTCCTGATAAAAACATGACTAAGGATGAGGCTGAAGTTTTAGGAATTGAAACTGAAGAGGAAAAACAAAATGTTGGTGATATTAGAATTCAACCTAAGTTTAAAAATAGTCCTATTATTTCACCAATATTTGGTATAGAGGGAATTAATAATAAAGAAGCAAATGATTTAGAGTTAGAAAATACTGCCAATTATGAAAAACTTGATCAAGAGATTAAGAAGACTAATGAGTTCTTGATGACTCTGAAGGAATTACAAAGTAAATTAGAATAATATAAAGATAGTGTGAAACTATCTTTTTTTAATGAAGTTTTCAAGAAATATCGACATCGGGGAGGGGGTATGATTAATTTGAATTGTAATAAAAATAGAGGAGGATGAATTATGCAAAATTCACAAAACAAGAAAGCATTACAAATAGGATTATTTGTATTAATTGCAGTAGTAACATTAGGAATAGGTTATGCAGCAATAAGTTCAGTAAATCTAATTATTAATGGTAATGCAACAGCGAGTGTAAATCAAAATAACTTCAAAGTACATTTCACACAAGCACAAGCAATAAGTGGTTCCACTGGAGCAAGTGGAACATCAACAATTGATTCACAAGATGATACCAAAGCAATGTTTGATGTAACAGGCCTAACAAAAGTAGGAGATTATGCCGAAGCAGTATATACAGTAAGAAATGATTCAAATGGTATTGGAGCAGAAATTACTCTAAACTTAAATAGTTCTAATACAGAATACTTTAAAGTAACAGAAACAATACTAGATAATAAATTACAGGCTGGAGAAGAGACAACAGCAAAGGTAAAGGTAGAGATGATAAAAACACCAATTACTGACTCAGTGACAACAAATGTTACTGCAACTCTAATTACAGTACCATTAGAAAGCGCTCAAGCGATAGGAGGAAGTTCGATTTCTAAAGTTGCAGGAGATCCTGAATCATTTGCGACTGATTCATGGTCAACAATCCAGACAGCGGTAAGAAATAATAATACGAGTGCCTACAATGTAGGAGATACTAAAACAGTTATAATAAATGGAAATAATTACACAGTAAGATTAGTAAATAAAACAATTAATGAAAATTGTAGTAGTGAATCATATTCAGAAACCGCCTGTGGATTTGTGGTAGAATTTGCAGATGTAGTAGAGAGAAGAAAAATGAATTCAACAAGTACAAATATTGGAGGCTGGCCAGGAAGTGGATTATATACATATTTGCAAGGGACATTCTTTAATAATTTACCCAATGACTTAAAGAGTGTAATCAAACCAACAAGAGTAATATCAGGATATGGATGTGCTAGTGGATGGAGTTATTCAGCACAGATATGTTCAAATAAAGACAATAGTGGAAATGATTTTAGTTCAATAGATAAGCTATACTTATTTTCACTTGTTGAAGTATTAGGTGTAAATTCAAATGATACAGCAGCAGGAATGACACATCAATTGGAATACTATGTTGGTAATGCAAATAGGTCTACTAAACAATATCAAGGAAAAAATAACTGGTATTGGTCGCGTACAGCCAATTATCGAGATAAAGACTCTTTCCTTATTATCACTACTGATGGTAGCTGGACCAATTTTTCTGCTAATAGTGATACTGATAGTGGTCGTGCTGGATTAGTTCCGGCTTTTAGAATTGGATAATTATATAGTGTGTTACAAAAACTCGAATTATCGGGTTTTTGTTTTGTTATGTTTTAATATGTGTTATAATACTAAGAAGAGTGTTATTGCTCGAAAGGATTGGGTGAAAATTATGAAAAAAATATTAGTTGTTAGTGTTTTACTTTTATTAGTTTTATTTCCTACTACTAATAGGATAGAAACTGATGTTACTAGTTATTATGTAGGTAATCAGGAAGATGCTAAAAAAGTAATAGTAAAGAGTATTTTTGATAATGAGGAACTTGATATTAATAGAAAAGAGATAAAGAATGAGGATGATTTTATTCTCTATATGAAAGGTGTATTAAAAGAAATTAAGAAAATTGTTTCTAAAGATACAATCACAAAGGATGATAAAGAGGTTTTAAGTAAAACTTTTAAGGATATTGCAGATTTTGTTTTTTATGAAAAAGAAATAAAAGGATATAAGTTTAAGGATTTATCTATTACTTCTAAAAAAGAAATATTAAAGACTTATAAAGAAGTAGATGAAAAAATTGAAAGTAAATATCCAAATTATAAAAAAACTTTAGAAGCTATTTCTAAAAATCAGTATAATAATATGAAGGAAAAAGCTAATAAGATGCTTGAAGATTACAAAGAACAAATTAAGACAGAAACTTATAATACTGCGAAAAAAGAAAGTAAGAGTATTTTTTCAAAAATTAATAGAAAGTAAGAGTATTTTTTCAAAAATTAATGGTTGGATAAATGATTGGATAAAGAAAGTAAGTGAATAAATGAGGACAGTTGGTATACATACATTAGGATGTAAAGTTAATACATATGAATCTGAATATATAATTAATGAATTAAAGAAAAATGGTTATATCATTAAGTCATTTGATGATATATGTGATGTATATATAATTAATACATGTACTGTAACTAATAATAGTGACAGTAAATCAAAAAAAACAATTAGACAGGCTATTAGAAGAAACCCTGATGCTTGTGTTGTTGCGATGGGATGTTTTATTGCATCACATATGGATTATAAAGAGGCTGGGCTTGATATTGTTCTTGCTAATAAAGATAAGTCTAAAATTGTTGAATTACTTGATGAGTATTTTGATAAGAAAGAGCAAATAATAGATTTATATGATAAAAGACTAACTGATTTTGAAGATATGTATATTACTAGTTTTAGAGGTAAGTGTCGTAGTAAGGATTATGATACTGTAATTAAGGAAGTTACTGAGTTAGTTAATAATGGATATAAAGAGGTTGTTTTAACTGGTATTCATACTGGTAGTTATGGAATTGATATAGATCATTCTTTTGCTGATTTACTTAGAGGTTTAATTAAGATAGATGGATTGAAAAGACTTAGAATATCTTCAATTGAAGTAACTGAATTAAATGAAGAAGTACTTGATATAATTAAGAATTCTGATGTTATAGTAGATCACTTGCATATACCAATACAAGCTGGTAGTGATGAGATACTTAAAGCAATGAATAGAAAGTATAATTTAGCTTTTTATAAAGAAATAATTGATAAGATTAGAAATATAAGACGTGATATTGCGATTAGTACTGATGTTATTGTTGGTTTTCCAGGTGAAGATATTAATTTATTTAATAAGACGATTGATACTTGCCGTGAGATAGGTTTTTCTAAATTACATGTATTTCCTTTTAGTGAAAGAGAAGGTACTAAAGCTGCTAGACTTAGTAATAAACTTGATGGTAAAACTAAAAAGGAATATGCTAATAAGTTAATTGAGATATCTAAGGAATTGGAAATTAACTATATGAAGAAGTTTATAAATAAGAGGCTTGATGTTTTAATTGAAGAGTATAAAGATGGTTATTCATATGGACATACAAGTAACTTTATTTATGTAAAGATAAAAGGGGAATATGAACACAACGAATTTGTTAGTGTATTATTAAAAGAGGTTGAATATCCTTACATGTTAGGAGAGGTATAATGGATAATGATTACTATAATTATATTTATTATTTTGCATTTGAAAATTTAGTTAAGTGTGAAGATAAATATGAGATTAGTTTGGATGACATTGAAAAATTCAGGTGTAATATAGTTAGAGCAATAAAAGAAAAAATTGATCATTATAGTAGTCATAGACCAGATGCTGTACGTGAAAAATTAGAAGATTTTGTTGTTTTTCATGAATGGATTAGTGAAGATGAACAAGAAGCGTGTTTAAAAAGATTTTTGAGAGAAAATCCTTTTTATGGTGTTAAAGATAATAAAATGTTTTTAAAGGAACAAATTCCATATGAAGATATTGCTGAAAAAAGATATATGGTTGAAGATCCTATAGAAAGAAGTGTTATTTCATCTTTGTTTACTGAAGCTTCTTCTTTTGAATCTTTAATGGCTCTAGGTACTACTAGTATATTTGACGATGTTATGAAAATAATAAAGGCAGAAAAATGTGTAGAGGAAACATATTTAGAACCTATGGAAGATGTTCAGTGTATTAAAGATGTTGATAATTATTTTGTTAGAAGTAAATTTATAATAATAGCTTCAAAACCATTTCACGTAATAAATGAATATTATACTAATATGAAAGAGTTTGCTAGAAGATATAACTTGGATGATCGTATTGGTGAACAATTACTTTCAGATAAAACAAGAACGACAGAAAATATATATTTAGATAATCCTTATATTGATGATGAATTATCTAATATTTTTCAATCTGCAATATTTAGTGATTCAAAACAATATTGTAATTCATTAATGTATTATTTTGATGAAGTATGGGATTATGTATATAAAGATGATATGGAAGATGGTTTAAATATAGGTAATATGGATTATGATGATTATTTGCCTGATGCTGAAGATGAAATAGACTATAGAACTACCCAGGAAGAAGTTGATCCTGATAAAATTAATTTATATTTTTATATGAATTATCTTGCAAGACTTGATTATTACAATAGTAATAATCCTTCTAATGAATTATCTGGTACAAGAAATAGATTGTTATATGCATTAAATCATTATGATAGTGATATAAGTAATAATAAACATTTTTATAATAAGTTTAATGAATTGACTGAGGAACTTTCATATTGTAATAGAGATGAATATAAAGATTTTTATATTATGTCAATGTTATTTTTAAAAGATATGCTTGATGGGAATATTGATGAATTTTCTTTAAAGAAAGCTATATTTATTTCTTGTTATTATGATTTGACACAGGATTATAGAATAAAGAAATTAATTGATAATAGTGTTAAGTCTGGTAAACTTATGTTTAAGGCAATTAGTGATGCTATTATAAATCATAATTATGAAGCACTTTCTAAAAATAATATTGATAAAATAAAGAAAAAAACAAAGGAGTAGGAGTAATGGCATATATAAAGGGTAATTATTCTAAAAGTATTTTTAAGAGTAATTCTGGATATAATATAGGTATATTCAGAGTGCATGATACTGATGATGAGGCCTTGGCTGAATATGTTGGTAGAACTATTACTTTTACTGGTTATTTTCATGAATTAAATGATATAGATACTTATATGTTTTATGGTAAGTTAGTAAAACATGAAAAGTATGGTGAACAATTCCAAGTAGAGAGTTATGAAAGATGTAAACCAGAAGAAAAGGACTCAATTATAGAGTTTTTGACTTCTGGTTTATTTCCTGGTATTGGAGAAAAGAAAGCTAAGCAGATTGTAGATACTTTAGGTAAAGATACTTTGAAAATTATTTTGGAAAACCCTGATAATTTAATACTTATTCCTGGTATTACTAAAAAGAATATAAATGTTTTACATAGTAAATTAAAAGAGTATGAAGCAAGTTATGAAATAATTATGCTTCTTGGTGATATGGGTTTTACTACAAAAGATTCGATGATTATTTATAATAAGTATAAAGATAAAACAAAAGATGTTATATCTAATAATATATATCAATTGATTGATGATATATATGAATTGTATTTTAAAAAGATTGATATGATTGCTTTAAAAAATGGAGTTGAAAAAGATAATCATAATAGAATAAAAGCTGCGATTAAATATATTATGAATGAAGTTAGTAATACATTTGGTCACTCTTATTACTCTTATTTAGAAATTGCTAAATATCTTCCTAGAGTACTTGGGATTTCTATTGAGGAAGAAATCTATAAAAGTTGTTTAGAAGAATTAGAAATTGATTTAGATATTATACATAAGGAAGATAGATATTACTTAAAAGATATGTATGAGGCTGAGACTCTTATTGTTAAGAGATTTAGAAGACTTAATAGTAATAAAGAAAAAGAATCCAAAAAGTTAGATTCTACTATAGGACAATTAGAAGGGTTATTTGATATAAAATATAATACTAATCAGTTACTTGCAATTGAGAAGAGCTATAAGAGAGACTTTCTAATTATTACTGGTGGACCTGGTACTGGTAAGACTACAATTATGAAGGGAATTGTAGAATTATATAGATTAATGAATAAGTTATCTTATGAAAAACTATGTGAGAAAATAGCTTTACTTGCTCCTACAGGACGTGCTGCGAAGAGGATGAGTGAAGCTACAATGATGCCAGCATCTACTATACATAGGTTTTTAAAATGGTCTAAAGATACTAATAAGTTTCAAGTTAATGAATATAATAAATCTAAAGTAGAATTTGTTTTAATAGATGAAGCTAGTATGATTGATACATACTTGATGGCTAGTTTATTAAGAGGACTTTCTAGTAATTGTAAGATAGTTATTGTTGGTGATGATCATCAATTACCTAGTGTAGGGCCTGGAGATTTACTACATGATTTGATTGGTTCAGAAAAATTAGAAGTAGTTGAATTAAATGAATTATATAGGCAAGGTAAAGACTCTAATATTATTACTTTAGCTTATGATATTAGAAAAAGTGAAATAAATGATGATGTTTTTAATGTAGATGAGGATCTTACTTTTATAGAGTGTAGTGACGGAGAGGTAATTAATAATATATGTGAAATATGTAATACATATAAAGATATTTCTTATAAGAAATTTCAAATACTTGCTCCTATGTATAAAGGTTTAAATGGTATAGATGAGATTAATAAGAAAGTAAGGGATATTTTTAATCCTATGTCTGATGCTAAAAAAGAATATAAAGTAGGAGATGAAATTTTAAGAGAAGAAGATAAAGTAATTCAACTTACAAATATGCCTGATGATAATGTATATAATGGAGATATTGGATTAATATATAGAATTAATTCTTCTAATAAAAAAGAAATTCAAATTGATTTTGATTCTAATATTGTTAAATATACCCCTGCAAATTTTATTAATTTCAGACAAGCTTATGCGATAAGTATTCATAAAGCTCAGGGTTCAGAATTTGATGTGGTTATTATTCCTATTGTAAAGGGATATAACAAGATGTTATATCAGAAACTTATTTATACTGCAGTTACTAGAGCAAGAGAAAAAATATATTTAATTGGTGATATTTCTGCACTTAGGAAGGCTGCTAAAAATACGGAGTCTGATACTAGAAGAACAACTATTAAAGATTATTTAATAAATGGTATAGTTTGATTTGTTTTGTAAATAATAATATCAGAGGTGATATTATGAAAATGAGTATGTTTGAGATGGCAATGGTTGCTTCTCTTATGACTATTTTAGGATACTCTTATATGAAAAAGAATCCGGAGATGGTTTGTAAAGCTAAAAAAGCGGTTAAAGATACTAGCAAAATGATTTATACTAAATTAGATAAATTAGAGAATGAAGACTAGAATTAGTCTTCTTTTTGTTGTATAATCTTATTGTTGAGGTGGTACTATGATTACTATAAAAAGTGAAAGAGAAATAGAATTAATGAGAAAAGCTGGGATGCTTGTATCAGAAATGCATAAATTTATTAAACCTTATATTAAAGAAGGAATTACTACTAAAGAGTTAGATAAATTATGTGAAGATTTTATTGTTAGGAATAATGCTGTTCCTACTTGTAAAGGATATGAGGGTTATCCGGCAACTCTTTGTACAAGTATTAATGATAGAGTAGTTCATGGTATTCCAGATAATACAAAATTAAAAAATGGTGATATTATTACTATTGATGTGGTAATTGGTTATAATGGTTATCAAGGTGACGCTGCATGGACATATGCTGTTGGAGAAGTAGATGATGATAAGAAATATTTGATGGAATATACAGAAAAAGCATTATATGTTGGTGTAGAGCAAGTTAAGCCAGGTAATAGAATAGGAGATATTTCTGCTGCAGTACAAAAGTATGCTGAGGATCATAATCTAGGTGTTGTTCGTGAGTTATGTGGACATGGTATTGGTCAGGAGATGCATGAAGATCCTGAAGTTCCTAATTTTGGTATTCCAAATACTGGTCCAAGATTAAAGCCAGGTATGGTAATATGCATTGAACCAATGCTTACATTTGGAGATAGACATGTTAATATTTTAGATGATGAGTGGACGGTTGTAACTAGAGATGGTAGTGATGCAGCTCACTATGAACATACTGTTTTGGTTACTGATGATGGCTATGAAATATTGACACCAAGATTAGATGATTAATGTAAAATTTAGTTAATTATTTGTAATTTGTTATAGAAAAGAATAAAAAAAGTTATATTATTATAATAGGGTGATGTAGATGAAGAAAAGCGTAGTATTTTTAATAAATGGTTTAGGAATAGAAAAAGCTAAAAGCTATAGTATTGCATTAGATCAAGTTATGCCTAATCTTGCAAAGACAAGAGAAACATCTTATTTTACGACTGCAGTTACTAGTTCTTTAGAATATAAAACTGCTTATCAAAGATTCTTCTTAGGTGATACTTATAAAATGGAAATTGATTATATTAAAGATAATGTAATTAATGAAAATTTAAAAAATAATACTGTATATCAAGCTCTTGCTAATGATGTCGCTATTCCAGATTCTAAATTACATTTCTTTGTTGAACCTACTAATGAAAAAGTTGTTGATCAATTAAATAATTTGGTTAATTCTTTTGAACTTGCTGAAAAGAAGGAAATATATCTTCATTTATTGCTTTCACAACAGACAATAAATGAATATGATAAATTAATTTCGATTATTAATTATATTATGTTCCATTTAAATTCTCATATCACAGTTGGGTTTGTTATAGGTAAGGAATCATTACCAGAAGAAATGACCAAGGATGATATGGACTATACTAAAAAAATGTTTTTCTATGGAACGGTTGAAAGATGGTCTGAACCAGAAAAGAAACTTATGGATTTAAAGACAAGTAATATAAGACCTTGTGAAGTAAAAGGATTTTGTGCAATAAATAAATGTTTTATACAAAATAATGATACTATTGTGTTCTTTAATACAAAGAGAGATAACTATGATAATATAATTAAATCTATTCTTAATAATTCTACTGAAGTATTTAAGGATGAAGTAAAATTACATATGTATTCTCTAATTAAGTTATATACTGCATATAATATTCCTAGTTTTGTAGAGAATGTTTCATATGAGAATAGTTTATCTAATATTCTTGCAAAGAATAATAAAAAAGCTCTTATATATACTGATAGTAAGAACTTAAATTTAGTTAATTTTTATGCTAATGGACTTAACTCAGTTAATAATCCATTAATTGGTTTTGCAGCTAAGGATGATAATTTATATAATAAAGAGTATGTAGATAATTTGATAAATAATACACCTTATGATTTATACATTTTTGATTATCATATGGATGTTTCTTCTACAATAAACAATTTAAAAGATCAATTAAGTAAACTTGATATTATTATTGGTAATTTGGCAGATGCATGTGTTAATAAGAATTCTCTTTTGATAACTTCATTATATGGACTAAGAAAAGAACTTCCTATTGCTGACTATAATACTGAAATGGTTTTATTAGATTATGAAATGCAAATACCTATATTCTTCTTTGACTATTCATATCCTAAAAGTAAATATGATTTATTTCCTGGAGAAACTAATGATATTTTAAATACTGCTTTAAGATGTATAATTGAAGATTCAAATTTATATAGTTTAGTTAGGCCAAAAACTTTTGTTGGAAGTTTATTAAAAGCATTTATTAGATAATAATGATTACTAGAGACTTATGTCTCTTTTTTGTGTTATTATATTTATGAGGTGTTTATATGAAGAAAATTGTACTTGCGTCTAATAATAAGCATAAAGTTAAAGAAATTAAGGAAATATTATCTGATTATGATATCCTTACATTAAATGATATTTCTTTTTATGATGATATTGTAGAAGATGGAGAAACTTTTTTAGATAATGCATTGATTAAAGCTAAAGAGATTAGCAAATATATTAGAGAAAAAGGTCTTAATTATGATGTTATTGCTGATGACTCTGGTTTATGTTGTAATGGACTTGATGGAGCTCCTGGTGTATATAGTGCTAGATATGCAGGTAATCATGATGATAAGGCTAATAGGAATAAAATAATAGATGAATTAAAAAATAAGGATAAATCAGCATATTTTATTTGCTGTATGGTTTTATATCATCCTGATGATACATACTCATCTTATGAAGGTACTACTAGTGGTGTGATTATTTCAGAAGAGAGGGGTAAAACAGATTTTGGATATGACTGTATCTTCTTATCAGATGATTTGGGAGTTACCTTTGGAGAGGCTAGTGATGAAGATAAGAATAATGTTTCTCATAGGAAGAGAGCTTTAGAAAAACTAAAGGTCGATTTAAATAAGTAGGTGGGTTTTATGAAAGATAGAAATATTACAAACATGATAACTAGTATTATATCTGTTGTTATGACGATTGTTTTTATTCCGCTTATAATTGTAAGATATGTTAATGTTTCTAAATTGGGTGTTATATTTTTATCAATAGGTTATTCGGTATTATTGGTATATTTTATATTAAAAAGTATTTACTTTGGAATAGAAAACGAAAAAGCAAAATGTATTTTATATAGAATATTTAGAGTGTTAATTGATGTATTTTTTTGTTTAATACTAAGCTATTTTTGTTTATCAAGTAGTATTTGTATTAAATGGGTATTATTTGGGCTTGTCTGTTTTTTTACAATATTTAATATGATTTGTAGTGCATTTAATTCTTTAAATGTTGTTAGATGGATATTACAGGGGATAATGATAGAATCATTCTTATATTTGATTTTAGATTTTAAATCAAATATTGTTATTTTGATTGGATGTACTTCTGTTTTGTTATTTTATATTGCGAATATTGCTGGTAATGCTACTAATAATAAATTATTATTGTCAAGTGATATTGTTTCTACTATTTTATTTGGCTTGTTTTTGTTATTTATATAAAATTATATGTTATAATGATTATAAGGAGAGTGTTTTATGGAGTTATTAAAATATGTTATATTGGGATTTTTACAAGGATTTACTGAACCTTTACCAATATCAAGTAGTGGTCATATATTTTTGTTTAAAGCAATATTTCATACTACAATGTTTGATGATTTGAATTTGGAAATATTTTTAAACTTTGCATCTTTTGTTGCAATACTATTTATTTTTAGAAAAGATGTAATTAAATTATTGAAAGGATTTTTTAATTATATTAAATCTAGTGGTAAAGAATCTAGGAATGATTTTGGATATTGTATGAAAATAGTAATTGGTACAATTCCAGTTGGTATTTTAGGATTATTCTTAAAAAATCCGCTTGAGAGTATTTTATCTAAAAATATATTCTTAGTAGGATTTGGATTTTTAATAACAGGTCTTGCTTTATTACTTGTAATTAATTCAAATGGTAAAAAAGATGATAAGGATATTACTACTAAGGATGCAATTATAATAGGTTTATTTCAGGCTATATCTTTAGTTCCTGGTATATCTAGAAGTGGTATGACTTTAGTTGGTTCATTACTTAGAGGACTAGATAGAAAAGCTGCTGTTAAGTATACATTTATGTTGTATTTTCCAGTTAGTCTTGCTTCTATGTTATTAGGTATAATGGATTTTAGTACTACAAGTATAGAGTTAAGTTTAATTATTTATTATATAATTGGTATGGTAGCTGCAGGGATACTTACTTATGTATCATATAACTGGTTAACAAAATTAGTAGAAAAAGGAAAACTTTGGAAATTTTCAATTTATTTATTTGCTATAGCTTTATTTACTATTATGTTTTTTATTTAATGTAGAGGTGTATTATGATAGAAAAAATGTCACGAAAAACTTTTATAATTATTGTTGTTATATTCTTTATTTTATTATATGTTGGTTTAAAACTTATAATTGTTTATTGTCAAGATTTATTTATGAGTAATGAGGTGTTTGATAAAGAATATGGTATTGGTAAGGTAATGAATGTCGAGACTTATACTATTGATAAGAGAAATGAAACAAATTACTTTTCTAATAGATCAGATACTTATAAAATGAAAGTTAAAAATTATTTTGATGAGTTTGAATTGGGTGATTCAGATTCTAATTATGAGTATTATATGCTTTATAATGAAGATGGAAAAGTTGATGCTGCTATAATGTTAGGTCAATTTGATACTCAAATTTCTAATATAAATAAGTTTGATAAGGATAGTCCATATTATGAGTTTAATTATTTCCCTTTATATATTTCTGAATTTTTGAGAAATAGTTATCTTAATAAATATAATATTGATAATGATGTAGATTTAATTAAATTTATTAGAAATAGAAAGAAAAAAGATTGTTCTTTTATTACTCCAGTAACATCAATTAAAGAAAATTATTTCTTTAATTATATTGAAACTGTTTTACCTGATTTAGATACTATTACATATCTTGAGGGTGATCTAGAAGGTTATATGTTTGAAACTGATAATTATAAACAAGCTTGTATAATTAAAGATGATAAATTATATTGTATTACATTCTATAAATTAAATTATTTTGATGATGAAAAAATACAAGATATTTTGAATTCATTAATTATTGAAAAATAAAAAGAGTCGATTGACTCTTATTTTTTTGGTATTAAATAACTTAGATCTGGAGTAAGTTCATCGATTATATTAATTAATTTATCTATATCGAAATTCTTTGATTTATTTAAATAATCTATAGTAATATTTATTATTCCACTTGCATAGTAAAGAACTATTGTTTTTGTAGGAATATTTGATTTATTTATATAGTTTTCATCAATTTCTTTTGTTGCTGACATTATTATTACTTCAGTCATCATATCTTTAGCAACTGAATTACTATTTATTTTTATAGCAGAAGAATATATATCTATATTTGATTTTATATGTTCAAGTAATACTCTCATTAATTCAATATAGTATTCTTTTATAGTGTTTGTTTTAGTTGATTTTTTTAGTTTTTTAATTAATTCTTTTCGCATATCATTCATTAAGTATTCAATAAGTTCATATTTGTCACTGAAGTGATCATAGAATGTTGATCTATTAATAAGAGATTCTTTGCATATTTCTGATACGTTAATTTCTTCGAAGGATTTTTTCTTCATTAAATTCATTAATCCTCTATAAAGACTAGCTTTTGTTTTTAAAATTCTTAAATCTTCTTTCTTTTTCATATTACCACCTAAACCCATTATAGTAAAATATCCTACATATGTAAAGATAACCAACATTTTTTGGCTATTTATCAATACAAATTAATTTTATTTGTTGGATAACATACAGATATCTTTATTTTTATTTTGAAAAAAACAATATATAGAATAGAATATAATGTACGAGGAGGGATTTTATGAAATTTTTTTCTAAATTTGTTTCTAATCATAATATTTTAATATTAGTTATTTCTTTACTATTACTTATTCCTTCAATAATTGGATATGTTAATACTAGAATTAACTATGATATTTTGGTATATTTACCAGAAGAATATGAAACTATTAAAGGAGAAAGGATTTTAACTGATGATTTTGGTTTGGGATCATATGCTTTTGTAATGATAGATTTTTCTGATTCTTATAAAGTTATGAAACTTGAAAATAAGATAAGAAAAATTGATGGTGTTAAGAAAGTTTTTAGTATCAATGATGTTATTGGTAGTACAATTCCAAAAGATATGTTACCTAATGAAGTACAAGATAAATTATATAGTGATGATACTAGTATAATAATGGTTACTTTTAATGAGTCCACTTCTGCGGATAGTACAGTTCATGCGGTTGATGAATTAAGAAGCGTCGTAGGGGATGCTTCTAAAATAAGTAGTATGACTTCACTGGTTTTAGATACTAGAGATATTTCTAATAATGAAATGGTTGTTTATGTTTTAATATCTGTTCTTTTATGTTTAATTGTTTTAGTACTTGCGACGGATAGTTATGTTATACCTATTTTCTTACTTGGTAATATTGGTTTTGCAATTTTATATAATATGGGTACAAATATATTTTTAGGTGATATATGTTATATTACTAAAGCGATTACTGCGGTATTACAATTAGGTGTTACTACTGATTACTCAATATTCTTATATCATAAATATGAGCAAATAAAATCTAAGGAAAGAGATAAAAGAAAGGCTATGGCTCTGGCAATTGATGATACTTTTAAATCTGTTGTAGGTTCTTCATTTACAACTTTTGCTGGATTTTTGGCTTTATGTGCTATGGATTTAACTTTAGGTACAGATATTGGTGTTGTAATGGCTAAGGGTGTTGTATTTGGTTTGATTACAGTATTTACGTTGTTTCCAGCTTTGTTATTAACTTTTGATAATATTATTAGTAAAACTCGTCATAAGAGATTATTTCCTGAGTTTAAAAGAATACAAAAATTTACTGTTAAAAATTATTTGGTTATGTTTGTAATCTTTATTATTCTTGTGATTCCTGCGGTAATTGGAAATAGAAATTATCAAGTATATTATAAACTTGATGATGCATTACCTGTAGATTTACCATTCCATGTAGCTAATAGTGAGTTAGCTGATAAATTTAATATAGTTTCTCCTGAGATTATATTGTTAGATAAAAATATTAAGGTTGATGATGTAAATAATATGGTAAGTGAAATTAAATCTCTTGATGGTATTTCTTTAGTTTTATCTCCTAATGTATTAATGGATGATACTATTAAGAATTTAATGCCTGAAGATTTATCTAATTTGGTTGAAAATGATAAGTATCAGATTGTACTTGTCAATTCTGATTATGAAATAGCATCTGATGAATTAAATAAGCAAGTTGTTGATGTTGATAAGATTATTAAGAAATATGATAAGAAAGCTATACTTGCAGGAGAAGGACCTTTGATGAAGGATTTAGTTGTTACTGCAGATCATGATTTTAAGATGGTTAATTATACTTCTATAGGAGTAATATTTATAATAATGTTATTTGTATTACAATCTATAGGTTTACCAATTATTTTGATTTTTACAATTGAATTTGCAATATTCCTTAATATGGCATGTGCTTATTTTACAGGAACTAAGTTGCCTTTTATTGCATCAATTGTTGTTGGTACTATCCAACTTGGAGCTACAATTGATTATGCAATACTTATGTCTACTAAATATTTAGAAGAAAGACATAATAAAAAGAATGATAAAATTAAAGCTATGGAAGCAACTTTAAAGAATACTGTTCCATCTATAATAACTTCTGCTTTATGTTTCTTTGCAGCAACAATAGGTGTTTCTTTATATACTAAGATTGATATGATTGGATCTATTTGTACATTACTTTCTCGTGGTTCAATTATAAGTATGTTAGTTGTTATATTAATTCTTCCATCTTTATTAATTATATTTGATAAATTTATTATGAAAACAACTAAATTTAAGGAGGTAAAATAAAATGAAAAAATTTTATATATTGTTTATTTTTTGTTTTTGTCTTATTCCTTTGAATATTAGAGCAATGAGTAAGACTGAAACTGTTTATTCTACATTAGATTATGATGGTACTGTTAAGAAGACTACTATAAATACAAAATTATCTAATATAGAGAAGGGTGATATTGTTGATTATAGTAGACTTGATAATATTAGGAATCTAAATGGTAATGAAAAATTCTCTAGAGAAAGTTCTAAGATAACTTGGAAATCTACAGGAAAAGATATTTACTATCAAGGAGTTGTTAATGATAGCTTACCAATTAAAGTAAGTGTTAGATATTATTTGAATGGAGAAGAGATTGATCCTAATAAAATTAAAGGAAAGAGTGGTTCTATTAAAATAGTATTTAATTTAGAGAATACTGATTATAACTATGATTATAATATGTATGTTCCTTATGTAGTTGATATTACTGGTACTTTTAATAATAAGAATAATTCTAACTTTTATGTATCTAATGGGAAGAGTGTTTCTTTGGGAGAAAAGACAGTTTGTACTGCGATTGCTGCTCCAGGGCTATATGAAAATACAAGAATAAGTGAATTAAGTGGTTTAGATAGAGTTGAAATTACTTATGATACTACAAAATATGAAAAGAATGAATTCCATTTTGTGATTACTCCAAAATTACTTTCTAAAGTTGATTTAAATAAACTTGATGAAGTTGATTCTAAATTATCTAATGTAAATGCATTAAGTGATGGTACTAATCAATTAGTATCAGGATCAAGTGAATTACATAATGGTATGATTCAATTTGACGAGGGATTAACTGCTCTTAATGAAGGATTAAAATCTGCTTTAGAAGGATCAGGCGAATTGACAAATGGTCTTTATGAAGTTAATAGAGGAACTAATTCTTTATCTTCATTAACTGTATTGGTTGATAGACTGTATGAAACTTATAAAAGTAATCTACAGTTACTTGAGGGGATAGAAAGTGGTGCTACTGAACAGCAATTAATTGCTGGAATTAATAAGGCAACAGATGAAAAAACTGAATTAGAGAACAATTTATTACAAGTTAATGCTGGTATATTACAACTAGAACAACTTGGAGAACTTGATGAGGAACAAACTATTCAACTTAACACATTGAGATATCAAAAAGAACAATTAGAAGCAGGTATTCATCAATATGAAAATGGAATTGCAGAAGCTCAAGCTAATCTTGCAATGTTACCGGGAGCTAAATACAAAATACTTGGTGCTAATGAAGTTATAAGTCAGGTATTATGTGGTATTCTTGGAGTAGAAGATATGTCATATGTAAATGATGATGTAATTGCTATGTTTAAAGAGAATATATATAAGCTTGTAGGTGGAGTTAATTCATTATATGAGGGGTCTGGTAAATTAAATAGTGGACTTCAAGAGTTATATAATGGTTCATCTAAATTAGTTGAAGGTAGTAAAAAACTTGAGAATGGTACAAGCACATTAAATGAGGGACTTGATAAACTGAATAGAGAGGGCATATCTAAAATTGTTGATTTATCAAATCAAGTAAGTAATTATTCATCAAAGATTAAAGTACTTTCAGAATTATCTAAAGATTATTCTGGATATGCATCTGATAATTCAAATAACACATTATTTATTTATAAATTATTTTAATTAAACACCTAGATATCTAGGTGTTTTTATGTTATAATCTTTTTAAGATAGGGATTTATATATATGGCATAATATTTTTAGAAAGGTGTATATTTATGGGTGATTCAGTTAGTGGTTTTGATGCTAGTAAATATATGTATGAAGGGAATAATTCTAATACAAATAGTTCTTCATCAAATCAGAAATTATATGATGATAAGATTGAAACATTTGATTTTTTTGCAACAACTAATGAAAATAATAATGATAAAAATGATACTCCTGCGAATATTTACGTAAACAAAGAGTTTCTTGAAAATTATTTTTCAAAATATGGTGATGTAAATAATGATGGAGTAGTTGATGGTAAAGATGCTACTGAAATACAAAATGTTTTAATAGGAAAGACTAATGGTTCTTATGATATTGATGGTGATGGTCAAACTACTGTTAAAGACTCAACTATTTTACAAAAATATATTAATGGTGATGAAATAAGTGGTTCTGATTTAAATATAACTACTAACAAACAGATTGATGCAGTTTTGGTGACTATGAATGAAACAGTATCTGATGAAGATATTAAAAATACTTTGGCTAACATGTCACAAGATGAATATACTCAGTATGTTAAGGAACTGAAATTACAGTATGATGAACAAATTGCTGCTGCAAAGCGTAATAAGGAACTAACTCAAGCTAGATATAAAGATACAATGGATACAATAAAGGCATCTTTAAATAAGATTGTTGGATTACAATATGGAACTCCAATTCTTGCTTCAGATGAAGATGTTAAAAAAGAGCTTGGAATGACTAGAGCTGAGGCACAATCTTTGTTGGATGCTATGAAAGCAGATATTGATAGTTATGATTCTACTATTTCTCAATTAGAGGCAAAAAAGAATAATTGTGATTATTATGGGCTAGTTTTTACAAAAGGATATGCTGATTACAGTGCATCAATTACTGATGAGGATAAAAGTATTTTTAATAGAAGTGCTTTAGTACAAGAAACTTTTAATACTTATGTCAAATCTTACAGTTATAAACAATACGAAACAGCATCCAAAAATAATGGAAGAAAACCTATGAACCCATTACAATTTTATGAATGTGTTAGTAAGGTTCCTCTTACAAATCCATCTGAAACACATGATTCTGGTCTAAAGGATAAAGATGTTTTTCAAGCAATGTCTTACTTAAAAGAATCTGCTCCTGACTATTATAAGACATATTGCTATTTATATGATCAAGATCCGGAAAAAGCTGAACAATATGTGACAAATATCAAGGATGAACTTTTCCAAGTATATGGACAATATCTTGCGTCAAATCAGCTAAAGACACTTTATGCTAAAGATGGAGAAAATGATGCTATTGAGGTGGTTGCAAATTCTCTTAATATGTCTGCTAATGGACTAGTCAATGGTATGGTTAAGTTTGCAGAAGGTGGAGTCTATTCATTAGAGGCACTTGCTGTTTGTCTTGGATATGATGGAACTACACAGATGAGTGCATATGAATATGCAAATTTATATAAAGTCTATGCATTAATGCCTACAGAAGAGAAAGAAAAAATGGGATTGATCAAAAAAAATCCTGCAACGGGAGAATATGAAAATGCTGTAGACAATCCATTTATTGATTATACATTAGAATATAGCGGTGAAAGACTTGATAAAGTATATCAAGTATCCGAAGGCTTTGGTAATACATTACCAGCTATTGCAATAAGTATGATTAATCCTACTGCTGGTACTGTTGCATTAGGAGTATCTGCAGGTGGAAATGCTTATCATGGTTCAATGTTAGAAGGAAATGGTGAATTTGCATCCATTATGTATGGTGTTTTTACAGGAGTATCATCAGCACTATTAGAAAAGAAACTCGGAGGTTTAACTGGATTAAGTGATGTTCAGATAACCTCTGCTAAAACTTATTTTCAATCAATTGCTAAGGAGGTAGCTGCTGATCAAGTCACAGCTCTAGCGGATGATTTATATAGAGCTGAATTTATGGGTGATGAATTTCCAACAACAGAAGAGGGTTGGGCTGCATATTTTGAAAACAAGAAGAATATGGCTATCGAGTCTGCTGTTACTGCTGGTATAATGAATGCACCTGCTTTGGGAACATCTGTTTATAAGAAGCGTAACTTTAAAAATGAAACAGCTAAATTGGGATTGACTAGTGCTGACATTGATGATGCTATATCATCGTATAGGAGAAGTAATGATGCGTTTGCTAATATGACTGATGATGAATTAATAGTAAATCATGGTAATCAAATTTTAAATAATGCAAGAAAGAACTTAAATGTTGATGGCGGTCAAAATTCTTTATTTACTCATAGAGGTAAAAAGACTAATGATGAGTATGGTGGAGATCAGGGTTCTTTGATTGATAGATATAAGAAGAAATTCAAGTCATCTGATGAGAAACTTGCTATTCAAGAAATAGTTGATGTAATAATGAAGGACCACCCAGAGTTTACTGCTAAAGATGTAGAGGTATTATTAACAAATTTAAATCAGGGTGGCTGTACTTATGTATCTACTACTAATATGATTTTTGAACAATTTGGCTATGATAATGATGCTTTTCGTTCGTATTTTGGATTTGATATGTATGATTCTAAAGGTAAACTTAATCATGATAGATTGGTAGCAGATATTTATTCATATTTGTCTGATAAAGTTGAATTTAAATCTACTGGACAATATAAGACATATGATTTTTCTAGTGCTACTGAGGCTGCACAAAAGTTGCTTGGACAAAAGTTTAGTAGCGAAGGTGAGGCAATTGTTGCTCTTCTTGATCATGGATACAATGCTGATGGAAAAACAGCCGATGGAAGATTAGTTTATAAAAAATTTGAAAAATCTAATCAAGTTGTATTTGGAACTCCAAGTGAGGTTGCATATCAACTTACTGGTGAAAAAGTTGAAATAAGCAGTGCTGCTGAATTAAAGATGTATTTAGATTCAAAAGGAGTTGGAGGAAACTTTTCTCTTAATTCTGATAACTCTAGTAAATTTTTTGGTTGGGAAGAAGATGGATTTGGTAAATGGATGAATCGTTATTTTGAAGATAGGGGTATAAATTTAACTGCTAATGGATTTGAAATTAAACATAATGGTAGTTATGATCAACTTGTAAGTAATGTTGATTTAATGACTCAGAACGGTTATTCAGTAAATGTATCTACTAGAGCAACAGAGAAAATATCAATGACTAATGGAACACGTTTAGGTTGGACAACATTGGGTGGACCTGGACAAACTGCTGGACATGCGATGACATTCAGAGGATTTGATACTGATGGTAATATTATAGTTTCGTCTTGGGGTGAGTTATATACTATTCCAAAAATGTATTTTGATAAATTAGACTTTACTGCCGTTAAAGTAGAGTGATTGGAGGTTTATAATGAATAAAATTTATGCAATCAATCCAACTATAGATTTAAAATTAGCTACAGAAAAAGGATATGTTGTTAATGATACTCTTTCTAATTCTTATATTAGTATTCAAAATGAATATCTTAAAATATTGGCAACTATAGTAGGAGAAAATGTAGATTTAAATAGTATTGTAAAAAATTTTTCTAAGTATAATTTAAAATCTCTAGAATCAGATAATAATTATCTTAAAATAATAAGTAATATGAATATAGAGGTATTATCGAAAGAGAATATTGATATTTTAAATTCTTCAGATGTTGAGGCTAAGAAGAAGATGGTTATTGATACTTTAAAAGATGTTATCAAAGCTAATTATTATAGTGGTATTGATACAAAAGAAGGTAGAATTTCATATTATGATTTAACTTATGATAATTTAAAGAGTTGTAGTTCTTTGGTATTTAAAATATCTGTAGATAAGTTTAGTATTGATACATCTAATTGGGATGAATTTTCAATTGCTGTAGATGATTATGTTGAAGATCTGCAAAAATATATTTTTGATATTATAGAAAAGGTTTTTGGTTGTGAATCAGAATTTGTTATTACTTATATAAAAGATGATAAAACATCTATCAACAAAAAATAGTTGACAGATGTTTTTTATTGTGATATATTTTAAAGGAATTTGAGGGAAAGGAGTGAGAATATGATTTTTAAATTCAAGAAATTAAAATTGAGCAATTTATTAAATGGTGGCTTTAGTGAGAAAGGGTTATATTCTCACGACTTTTAAACGTATATAAAAGACTGTCACCTCCTAGTGACTTTTTTTGTTGGGAGGTAATATAGTGAAGAAATTTTCTAGTTTTAAAGTTTTATTCCATTATTTAAGAGACGAAAAATTGAAGCTATTTATTTATATTTTGTTAGTAGCTTTGACATATTTACCTTCTCTTGCGACAGCGTTTTTTTGGGGGTTGGCTTTAGAGAAGTTAATATCTAAAGATTTTAGTTCGTTTGTTTTATATCTAGTTATCTGGGAAGGAATTTATATTTTCTTTTATACAGTTTTACAGGTACCTAGAGACAAATTATATAACTATTTGGAAATAAAATTTATGAAGTCTGTTTCATTTGATTTATATAAGAAGATAGACTGTTTACCTGCGAGAGCATTTGAAGAGATTGGAGTAGGTGAATTTATTAATAGACTTTACACTGATCCAGATAGAGTAATGGAATTGTTACAAAATTTAATTAAATTAATATGTAAGTCGTTTGTAATAATATTAGTTCTTATTCTAGCATTTAGTATATCTATATTACTAGGATTTGAAATACTATTATTTGCATTTATTATGGGATTTATTTCGTACAAATTTTTCCCTAAGATTAAAAGTACACAAGAAAATATTAAAAAGGAATCAGATAACTACGTAAAAGTAGCTACTGAAAATATAACAGGAATTAGAGAAATTAAGTCATTAGGAATTAAGAAAAATATAGAGAATAATGTATTTGGAATATTAAATAATTTGTTTAAACATCAAAAAGAGATAAGAAGTTATGAAGTAATATATTATGGTTTAAATAACTTAGTTTATTTTATATTACAATTTTTAATTCTTTTTACTGCAGGATATTATATGGTTCATGGACATATAGCTTATAGTATCTTTGTAATGTTAAGCAATTATATATGGAGAATTGATGAAGTTGTTGAAAGTATTTCAGATTTTGGAGTTAATTATAATAAAGTTACTGTATCATTAAAAAGAATTGGAGAAATTGTAAATAACGAATTGTATGAAGATGAAAAGTTTGGTTCTATTGAATTAAAAGATCCTGAAGGTGTAATTGAATTTAATAAAGTTAAATTTAGATATAGTGAAGATGAAGATTATACATTAAAAGGATTATCCATGAAGTTAGAACCTGGACGTAAGATTGCTATTGTAGGTAGAAGTGGAAATGGTAAATCTACAATATTCAACTTGCTTCTTAGATATTTTGATACAAGTATAGGTAGTATTACAGTTGATGGAGTAAATATAAATGATCTATCTGAAAAATCACTTAGAGATAGTATTTCGATTATTAGACAAACACCTTTCTTATTTAATTTATCTATTATTGATAATTTTAAGTTAACAAAAGAAGATGTTACTTTAGATGAAATAAGAGATGTTTGTAAAAAAGCATATATAGATGATTACATAATGTCACTTCCAAATAAGTATGAAACTATTATTGGCGAAGGTGGAATAAATTTATCAGGTGGACAAAAACAGAGACTAGCTATTGCCAGAACATTACTTTTAAATACTAAGATAATTTTATTCGACGAAGCAACATCTGCTCTTGATAATGAGTCTCAGAATTATATTAAGAAAACAATTGATAATTTAGTGAAAGATCATACTGTAATAATTGTTGCTCATAGATTAAGTACTATTGTTGATGCTGAAATTATATATGTTATAGATAAGGGAAAATTAGCAGATTCAGGTACTCATAGACATTTATTAAATAAATGTAGTGTATATAAGAAATTATATCAAAATGAAACCTCAGATTCGGAATAACAAGTATATATTTTATACTTGTTTTTTTAATTGTTATTATGTGTCAAATGCTCATTTTTTAAATATTAATTTCATTTTTTTATGATATAATTATATTTAGGTAATTATTATATTAGGATGGTGTTTTTATGGGTGATTCGTTTAGCGGTTTTGATGCTAGTAAATATATGTATGCTTCAAGTTGGTCTAATCCGTCTACATATTCTTCACAGGATGGTGCATCACCAGAAACGATTGAAAATGTTGATTTAAGTGGTGCTGCTCCAACATCTAGTTCTAATACTGATACTTCATCAGATTCTTCTTCTTCTAGTAAGACAACTATAGAAAATTATGTTAATGTACGAGGAGATGCTAATGGTGATGGAGTAGTTGATATTATGGATGTCACTGCTATACAACAAAGTCTTGTCGGAAAAGGTAATGTTGCATATGGTATGGGAGATTTAGATGGTGATGGTAATGTTTCTATTAAAGATGTAACTATTCTTCAACAATATTTAGCGGGAAATACCAAATCAGTTGAATATTATGCTTCTTTTGCAGAAGCAGAAATGCAAAATTTTGGTTATTTAGATATAAATAAAGACGGAAAAATAGATGATATTGATGCCGGGCTTTTAGATACATATATGGTTGCTGGTGATAATTCAGGAAATCCTATTAGATTGTATTTAAACACATATAAAAATAAAATTAAGTATCCTTTTTCATCTGATTCTGTAGATATGGATGACTTGATGGCAGAATTTGGTGATTATGATGGTGATGGATTGGTTACTAATAAAGATGTAACTGCTATGCAGAGAGATATTGCATCTTCTGGTTCTGGCAGTGGTGATAAGGCTGAAATATATGAAAATGGCGAACTTGTTTCTTCTTCGGATGATAAAAAGATTGTTAATTACAAGTGTGATTTGAATGGTGATGGAACAGTTGATAGTAAAGATGCTGAAATACTATCAAATTATTTAGCTGGTAAAGATGTTAAGTCTTCCATAGATCCTAATAAAATTAAATATATGTATTATGAAGAAGCAGGGGAATACTCTATGGAAGGTGTTGCTGCTACTTTAGCAACAAAGACATCTGCATATTTAGACTATATGTATGATACAGGAAATAGTGATCAAGCTATAATCAGTGGGAACAAAGCTATCGAGAGTCAAATCCTGGTGTTGAACCATCTCTTAGTGACTATGCAGGTATTAAAGATGGTACATGTGTAGACAATAAAAATAAAATAGATGCTCTTAGAAAAGAAATGTTAACATACACTAACCTTAGTAAATCTTATACTAATAATGCTGCAAAATATGATGGATATAAAAGTGACTTGTTGAATATAATGCAATTAAAAACAACGGATCCAAATTTAGCTGAACTAAATGAGACCTATCTTAGTTATAAAAGTTTACAAGAATATTTAGAAAATAAAAGAGATATATATAATGATTGGAAAGAACATCCTGAAAATTATAGTAGTGAACCTCCAGAATTTACGTCAGATGATTTACAATTATTGTCTAGTGTAACTAGCTATACTTCGTCTTTAAAGAATAAGATTGATTTGGGCGGTATAGATTATAATTCTGAATTTGGAACTACTGAATTTTATGAATTTTGTAATAATTATGATCCAAATAATGCTCCTGCCGATGACAAGTATGCTTCAGTAGAAAAATATTTAAAGAAAGTTAATAGTACCTTAAAACCTGAGTATCAAATGACTGCTGGTGCTTTATATAAGTCAGTAAAAGATGAAGGCGGTCCAACAGGATTATCAGTTGATGCTTGTCGTGAATTAGAATACATTGATGAAGAATATATTATGATGTATCATTATTTGCTTCAAACAAAAGGTAAGGACTATGCAGATAAATATTTTGAATACAATAAACTAGATATAGTTGCCAATCAAAATGAAGGTTTAGAAGATGCAACATTCTACATTAAAAATTTGAAACGTATCGACATAGATTTTGATGATTATATGAAAGATCGTGTTAATGTTGATGATGATGAAAAAATAACAAGAGCTGATTATGATAAATTGTATAGTATGTATCATAATGGTGAGATAAGTGAAGATGATGGTGCAAAATATGATATCAATGCTGATGGAGTGTTTGATGATGCTGATTTAACATATTTGGATAGGTATCTTAAAGGTGAAAATATTAGTGGTGAGATTGACTATCAACCTCTTGATATGAGTGATCTTGGTGTTACAATGGTTGAGGGATATGCTGATGGTGTTGAATATTATGTTGATGGTGTTAAATATAGACTTGATGATAGTAATATTGATAAACCGTCAGTTCATGACTATAGAAACATGTATATTATGCAATATTTGGAGTCTAAGAAGGCTCAATCATTAAAGAAAACTTATAATGTTTCATATTCAATTGGAAATATGTCTATTCCAATGGCTGCAAGTGCTATTACATATGCTGCGACTAAGAATGAGAAAGCAGGTAAGTTTGCAGGTTTGATGCTTATGAAAGTTTCACTACAAGGAAATTATAAGCATGAAGCAATGTTAGAAGGCCATTCAGCAGCTTCAAGTGAGTTGTATGCTATGTTGGCCTCTGATGCAGAAGTAATAACTGAATATTATCTAGGTGGTATTCCATTCTTCTCTAGATTTGAAGGTAATATCCTTACTGGTGGTGTTCTAGAAGGTGCGCAAGAGTATGTTCAAACTTGGATACAGCAAGGTATTAAGTCAGCTGTGTTTGGAGAGCCTATTGATATTTCTGCGGTTCATGGTGAAGCAACAGAGGCTTTCGATAGTGGTGCTATTACTGGTATTTTACTTGGTGGTGGAGGAAAGATAATACATGTTGCCATAGATGGTATTACTTATGAA
>CACXJP010000020.1 GCA_902768065.1 uncultured Erysipelotrichaceae bacterium | reverse complement strand
TGAGCAGAGAATAATTTATAGTTAAATTCTTTACCATTAAGACTAACAGAAGCTCCACTTGAGTCTCTTCCAGTAAATCCATCTCCACCAGAACCTTTTGTCCAATCTTGCTTAACCATTTCTCCACTAACACGAGACTTAATAGCATCCAATGCTTTTTGACGAGACTCCCAGTTTCCAATTTCTCTTTCTCTTCTAGAAGCAGTTGACTCTCCGGTAAACGCTCTTGATAATGTAGTTCCCATTCTTCCAAATGCAGTAGAACCTGCATCACCTTGTGAATATCTAGTAGCATTTGCTTTTCCAACAGCATCCATAACAGCTTTACCTTGATGGTCTTTAGCCCCTGCCCATGCAGAAAATCCTGTTCTAGCTCCAGAAACACCACCAGCTATTCCAGCAACAAAGTGTTTACCTCTGTTTAAGAATGAATCTGGATTTTTACCATTTGCCTCATCAGCCATTCTACTACTTTTCCTACCAGCATTTGCTGAACCAACAATTCCTGAAGTAGCAGCAGCAAATCCTGCTAACTCTCCAAATCCACTGAATAGTTTTCCACCATCTTCTTTTATTCCTAATACTTGCTTAATAAATTTAGGCGCCTGCTTAGCAAATATGAAAAGTCCTATCCAAATAATAATCATTGATAAAACTCCAATTACACCATCACCAACATCCATTACAACACCATGTACAATCATATCTTGAATTAAGAATATGACGAAATAAACAACTGCAAGTCTAATGAATAAATCTAAATAAGTTGATGACAAAGCTTTAACCCAAGCATTAAATGCTCCATCAGACCCACCTTTTGGATCCATATAAGAAATAATTGGTATCGGAGCAATCAACCTTAATACAGCCAGCTTAACAGCACGAACAGCAACATCGATTGTAAAACTCAATAAAACGAATACAAATATCAATGCAACAATCATAGAGATTATTGGCATATAAGTAAATACATATTTCTTACTTCCTGCAAAAGCATTAAGAATAGGAATATAATTCATAATATTAAAATCAACAGTACATGTCTCATTTACCATATCGATAATATCTCCAGGATCAGCATCAATCCTTGTATATCTCTCAAGTACATCATCAGGTATATCTGTACAAACACGATTATCATTATATGTTGCAGGATCTTTTCCTTCTTTCAAATACGTATCATCACGTTCCTCAACCGGAATTAAATTTATACGATAAAAACCTTTAATAATAGTTGACGTAAATATTCTCGCAGACTTTTTTAAATTATTATCATCATACGATGAGGATGCTTTAAACCCTGAATCATTATCAGTCGTTCCTAAGACAAGCCTACCTATTGTATTATTTGACAATATTCTACGTTGTAAAGAATAAATTGTACCAAACAATAAACCATTATTATTAATTTGAATTTCATATTCATTTTTTGGATTAGGTATGCTTATTGGCATTAAAACAGTTAATAATATCAAAGAAGTAATAATTCTTGTTATTACTGCCCTAGCACCCTTATCACCAGTAAAAGTATCAGGATTAACAATACCTTTTAATATAGTCATAGAAAGCTGGAACATCATAAAAACTCCAAGTATTACTTGAACTCTTCCATAAAACTTCATAATAGTTTGATTACTAAATAAATCAGCAGATGCAACATTAAAAAACAACTCATAGCACAAACCAAGTAACCAATACGCAGGTCTATCTAAGGTAGATAATAATGTTCTTATAATATTAGTACCAATGTTAGATGATCCTAAATCTGTTTCACCCATTTAATCAGCCCCTTTCTATTGTTGTAAACCACAAGTGGATTGAGAAGTCAATCCAAATATATCAAGTATTGCATTCGTAATTGATGGAACAAAGAATAATAAAATAGCAAAAACTAGACGTAAACCAAGTTTTCTAGCCGCTTTATTCATTGATTCATCATCGCTCTTAACAATAACAGTTAAAAAATCAATACTGCTTAAAACAACAACCAATAACATACCAGCTATAGTTGAATAAGTTAAAATTTGATCCAATAACCAAGCAACAGAATTAGGATCATCAGGATTACCTAAAACAGAGTCATTACCATCACAAGATTGATAAGCATCTTCATCATATTCATCCATTAAATCATTTATGTCACTAGAACTAGTTATTTTAGGTGTTTTTGCAGCAAAATCAACATAATTATCTATACTTAAAGCATCCACTTTTGTAGGAATAAATACAAAAACAGATAATATAAATAAAGTTAAAAATACAATTTTCTTCACTTAAACCACTCCACTTATATTATATCATATTAAGTATAACAAAACACAAAAAAAATAGCAATAAGTTGCTATTTTAATTTTTATTTTATCCTGCTGCTCTCCAGCAATTTTCCCAACTTGTAGTATCTCCTTCTCCACCTTGAGAAACAATGCTCATAAGTACAGAAACAATTGTAGCAACAAAGAATACTAATGCAGCATAAATAAATCTTTTTATCAATCTACTTTGTGCAGCTTTAACTTCTTTTTCTTCACTAGAAATAACAGCTTTACCTAAATCAAAAGTTCCTAAAACAATTAATAAAATTGGAATTCCTAATTGTACAATAGGGAACAATCCTTTTTTTATAACTTTAACAAGAGGTAACAATCCATTACAACTATCAATTGCTCCAATTTGAAATAAATCTAGCATATAAACACTCCTTTTCTAATTTATTATAATATTTAAAAGCAATTTTTGTCAATCACTTTAACGCCTAAACAAACCAAAAATTTTAGTAGATCCACTTTTAGGTGAAGAATTATTCATTAATCCAAGTTTTGATAAAAAATCACCTATTATAGCATTTCTTTTTCTTTCATCAAGAGGTGGTAAATTATAAAAAACTTTAATACCAGCTTCTCTTTCAAAATCAAAAACATCATTATTAAGTAATAAACTTTGATTCAATACAATCTTCTTTCCAGATATTTTAGTAAAAATATCTCTACGATTTCTAACAAGTTTATTCAATTTTATTGTACTTGGTTCAATCAAGTAAATAACTTCATCACAGAAAGATGTATCTTTTACATCATTTAAATCCACTAAAATCATACTACAATTAGAAAATTTGTCTAAAACATTTTTTAAATCGTTACTCTTAGCAGAAATCATTCCCTTATCATTAAAATAAGAAAAATCTGTTTTATCGACTTCAATTGCAATAACATTTTCCTTGCCATAAACTACAGACAATTCTTTGGCAAGCATATAAATAAGTGTAGATGCCCCAGCAGAATGAGTAACATTACTAACACCAATAATAGTATGACCTGTTGAAGAAGGTTTAACAGGAGTATTCTCAATAGCAGCAGCACCCGTATCTTCAGCAGACTGAATATTAGCCATCTTTAAAATATGTTCAACATCTTTAAATGTATTTGCTTTTTTTAATAAATATAAAACACCATTTATATTAGTAGTAAAGTTATATATACCAATACTAATAAGCTGACCTAAAAAGTTTGAGGTACATAGATTAGTACCTTCAGGTAACAAGAATATTATCTTATCAGCTTCTAACCCATGAATTAATTTCTCATAAGTAATAAAATCAGTATAATTTTTCAAAGCAGTAACATCCAATATCATTTTACTATAAAAGAAGTTCCTGAACATCTCAACAACTTCATTTACATCGTATTGACCACTAATATTCTTAATTATATCAACATCTAAATTAGACAATTGATTTTGTTGTTTATTTGCAATAATTACATTCACTAATCATCAACACCTTTTTATTTTTTGAAACTAAGGAGTTTCAGGATTCTTTTCAAGATCTTCCATATATTTCTTCTTACCTTTAATAGTTTTGGTATCGCCGGATACTATCAGATATCGATCAATTCCTAATCCATCAGCGTTATTGATTACAGGTATATCAATATCAATCATTGTTATAATAGTGAAATAATAATAATCACCCTCATCAACTATATCATCACCTTCACTCTTTGGCTTCTTATGACTTATAGCACAATAGTATTCTGTAGAGACAGGATAAGAATCTTTATCCATTTCAACATTAGGACAATTATCAAGTTTTTTAGGACTATATCCTATACTTTTTGCATAAGCTTCTATTTCTTTATTACATTTGTTACGTTTATCAGTAACGTTTCTACATGCAGTACCATATTTATTAAAACAATCAATCACTTTATTTTTAACTCTAAATGCTTTTGTATAATTAACATTAAAAGCCATATATGATGAGAAGATAACTACGAAAAAAACTATTAAAGCTAAAACAGTAGCTCCACCAATACCATCATTCATACTAACACACCCTAACTAGTTGTTATTATTCTCGTATCACCTGTTACTTTAAAAACGCTCATTCCTAAAAGATCACTTATTAAAGGAAAATTGACATCTACATTTAATTCAACAGTATACTTTTTATTACTAGAACCATTAACTTTATAACAATACAAAGGAGTAGAAGAACTACCAGTAATCCCCTTCTTAAAACCTGATGAACATCTTCCTGCAACGGGATTATATCCTAAATTAGCAGCCTCTGCTCGTATCTTATTTAAGCAAGCGGTATTAGGATTAGAAATACCACCTCTATTACCACAACCATATCCATCATATTCTTCAATTGTAGATATTACAATATTTTTCATTTTAAAAGCCTTTGAATAAGTTACTACTAAACCCAAAAGCCCCATAACAATAATTAAAAATACAGCGATGAAAAAAAGATTCATCACACCTCCAAATGCCTCTTTCATATATAAACCTTACTCTACTCATTATAAGAAGATTTTTTACTAGAAACATTTTTCCAAGAATTATTAATTGTAGTTTTTATTGATGGCCACATAAACCAGAAAAATGCACTAACAGCAGCAATTGCCAATATAGTAATAAGAGTTAAATTTAATTCTCCTGTAGCAGCTTTCATATACTAAAATCACCTATCCTTTCATATTATACAAATATATTATAGCAACTATATTATTCTATTTCAATATAATAATTACTTTTTTACAGATTTTACATCATCTAAAACATCATCATCATAGAAATTAAGATAACAAGCATTACACCAATACCAGTAACAACTAACATTATCATAGTTTGACTTTCCATATGATTTAAACGCTCTTTATATTTAACCTCTCTAGCTTTATTTTGAAGTGAGGAAACAGTCTTAGAAAACATCATAAGTCTCTCTTGTTTTCTTTCCTGGGAACCAATTCCAAGTCTATATAGAAGTCTCATCATTCGCATTGAATCTCTTACTGGATAATCATTTGCAAATTCCATATAGGGATCAACAGATGAATCACCAGAATTAATTCTATCAATCATTTTTCTTAAACCAGGTTTAAAGATATCTGGAGCATCAGCTATACTTTTACCAATAGCAACGGGAACAGTATAATGTTGAATCAAAATCTCCAAACTCTTTAAGTAATATGGAAGCATTACATCAATTTCATGTAAATGTTGTTTATAAAAATTCTTCAATTGTATATAAGGCAACTTAAAAGCACCAAAGGCAGCAGCCGCAGAAATAACAAGATTTAAAAAGAATTGAGAATTTATAATATCAACAGAATTATTCCTTGAAATTGAAATTACTAAAACAAATAAGAAAACAATTAATGCTGTAGTTATTCTTTTATTATATAATTGATCAATATTAACATCTTCACCATATCTAGAATAAACTAAAAATTGATAATCATCTTCTTTTAGAGCTTCAAAATATTTTTGATTATCTGCAAAAAATTTATCCTTATTAATAGTATTATTATAAATAAGAACAAATAATATTATAGCACCAACAATTAGTATCTCCATTATTCAGCCCCCACATTCTCATAATAATATCTTTCACCTTTTAAAAGGAAATATGTATTAATAATTAAAACTCCATGCATCAGAACTTGAACATACCATCTTTCCAACAATTGAAGATATGTCTCTCTACCTAATAAGTACTGAACTAACATAACCAGCAAATAAAGCATAATACCAAATTGCAAGAATGATTTATGGAATGTACTTCTTTCAATTCTATCTCTATATACACTTTCTACAAGCATATCTATATCTAGTTGCATATTTTCTAGTGAATCAGCAGAATCACGTGCACCTTCTTTAGTAATTTGTAAAAACAATTGATGCATATTCTTAACTATATAGAATGGATATAATTTTGACATATATTCAAGTGCCTCATCAATAGTACCATTATCATATGCCATACTAATCATCTGATTGACATCAGATAATACTGGATCCTCTAAAACTCCAGAATCCCTTACACCCTCAAGTGCTTTAACAAATGATTGTGTAGTACCAAATTCCATAATAGTATTTGAAGTATATACTTGAATTTGCTCAAAAATAAACTCAGAATATACTTTTTTACATCTCAAGAAAGCAAGATATGGTACAAATGATACAGCAACTAACGCATAAATAATACTAATTATAATATTATAGAAATACAAATAAGAAATAACTGAAGCAAATCCCGCAAATAAAGTAACTTGCAAAGTATATTGTCTAACAGTATACTCCTGACCTAATTGTTTTGTTTTTTCACGAACTACTCTAAAAGAATAAGGAGCAAATCTTTCATATACATTTTGAATTTCTCCAAATATATATTTTCCAGCATTTTCACCCTTAAAATTTCTATATAGATATATACCGACAACAATAACAATTATTATAAATAATTCTTCTATATACACATTAAACCAACTCCATTCTATGCTTCCAATCTAGAAATCTGAGGTGTAGTAGATACTGCCTGAGTAGCTTGTACTTGAGCAGCTGGCTGTACTACAGTACTTTGTACACCTTGATTTACATTTTGAACTTGAGCTTGTGTAGGAACTGTCTGAGCAACAGGTTGTTGTACCGGCACAGAAGAAACAGGTTGTGCTTGAGCAACTGCCTGAGTCTGAGTCGCAACAGCAACTTGAGGAGTTGCTGCAGCTACTTGAGCAGTCTGTTGTGAAACTTGTTCTAATACAGCTACACTAGGACCATCTCCCTTAACTACACTTTCACTCAATTGAATATTATTATTTGAATCAACAATTGGAACAGTTTCTTCTTGACCATTAATAACCTCATGATTATCATCCTCGGAAGAATTAGATGCTTCAGAAACGCTACTATTATCTACAATAGTAGGATTTTCTGTTGTAGAAGATTCGGTATTATTATCACTCGAATCACTATCAGTAGAAGATGCATTTGTACCATTTTTTTCTTCCTTAAACTCAGTAATAGGAAGTTCATCAGGTAAGTCAGCAATTATATCTCGAACACTCAAATTTTGATTTTCAAGATATTCAATTAAATGGTTACTAGGCTTACACATCATCATTTTACCCATAAACTTCTGATATATAATTCTTGACTGAGGAACATTATTATCATCAACATAAAATTCACATACTTCATCTATTTCACGATGGAACTTACCATATTCTTTACTATAGAATGCTTTAATATGTACACCAAGTTGAATATAACGATAAATAGTCGTTAAGAATTGATGTACATCCAAATCTGTTTCCATCAATGAATAAAGACGGTATGGAATAGCAGATGCTTTATCAGCATGGATTGTTGACAAGATATTATGTCCTGAAGAAATAGAGTTACGAACAGCAGAAACAGCTTCAGCAGAACGTACCTCGGAAAGTAGAATCCATTTTGGATTCTGACGCATACAAGTAACTAAAACGTCAGAGTATGAAGCAACATTATTAGTCTTCATAGCAACAATATCTCTTTGAGGATAAATCTTGTCCAAATGCAACTCCAAAGTATCCTCAATAGTAATAATCTTTTCATTAGTTATAGTATGACTAGCTAAATATTTAACAAACTCAGTTTTACCTGAACCTGTTTCTCCAGCAACCATTATATTACAATGACCTTCAACACATTTGATAAGAAAGTCATGTATTGCTGGAGTAAAATAATCTTCTTTAATTAATTTATCCTTCTCAAGTCTAATCTTAGCAGGAGTTTTACGTATAACTAGCGCAATACCATTCGTTGCAATTGACTGATGTACAAAGTTCATACGTAACTCTGCAGATTCAGCATCCAAAAATGGCTTGGCATTATTAAATGTAGTACCCATAACATTAGAACATTGAAAAGCTAATTTTTCAACAAACTCTGGAGTAGCTCCTTCAACCTCTACTCTCATAGAGCCTTGAGTTAAAGAACGAATCCAAATTTGTCCATTGTTGTCATATGATATATCGGTAATATCATCATTATCTAGTAATGAACGAAATGGTCCAAAATCAAGTTTATCAAAAATATTTTCATTCATTTAACTCACAACCTTTTTATTCTAATCCTTAATATATTATTCTGTCCAAACAGTTCTATTATTTATCCAATCTTTCAATTGATCACTTGAAATTTCCAAATCAGAAGGTTCATCTTTTAAACTTTCATTAGTTGGAACAAGAACTAATGAAGTATCATATGTTTGCATATTTTCTGCTTTCTTTAATAGAATATATATTTCTTCAGGAACAGCAAATACAATCATAGCAGGACTTCTTCCTTCATCGATATTTTGGAAAACAGGTTTACCTTCAGAATCCTTAACAGCTAAAACTTCAATATTAGAAACAAGTCTACCAAATAAAACCTTATCAGCATCTGGATTATTTTCTTTTGTTTCTTTTTCATCAACAACATTTACAGCTTTAAGATACAAATCTATATAGTTTCCAGGATAAATAGAGTTACCATATGTAGATTCAGTATTAACATTAAAGTTGTATAAAACATAACCTTTTGGATATTGTAAAATTATGTTTGCTGGTAATTGTTCTTTTTCAACAACTGCTCTTTTATAGAATAAACTTCCTTGTGGAATAACTACATCAGCAGCTGAATACTTATCAACAATTTCTCCAACATTAGTAATTACATCACCCTCTAGCATTGAAGGTGGAACCTGTCTAGTAGAAATCATTGATTCAGTAATCTGAGTTCCTGCTGGAATTTGTTCTGCAGCAAAAGGAACAGATATAGGATTAATTGAACTTTTAACTCTCATTGTATAAGCTATATACAAAACAAAAATAGCAAGTACAACACCAACAACAGTTACCGTATTTTTATTTTGCATAAATTTTTTCAAACCAATAGTCAAATTACCCACTTTTTATCATCTCCTATCATTTATTTGTAAAGGTTCTTACATTGATCAGCATCTGGATCTTTCATATTAATCTCAGTGATAACATCTGATTTATAATTAGACTCTACAATTGCATCATAACTAGTAGTTATGTTTGCAGCTTCATTTTTTTCTTTACCTGCATCATCATTAGATTTGAAACTAAATGTAGTCATAGAATCAACCTTAACACTAACCTTTGGAGGTGCTTCATTGATATCATAAAAACCAATTTTATAATCTCTTGTAGCATCTACACTATTTGCAAATCTATATAAGAAATTTTCAACAAATTTTTCTTTGTCAATTCTATAGACACCACAGGTGCTATAGAAACTCTTATCAAGAGAGTCTTCTATAGCAGCATCTGTAGTTTCTTTTACTAAATAATAATCTAATTCACTTCCAGTTGAATAACTATTTAATACTTGTAATAGTAACAACGCAACTACACCAAGAAATATAATACCAACTGTTAAAATCGCTTTATTCATATATTATAATCCTCCCATCATCTAACATAATTGTCACATTCACCAGTAGACAAGTTCTTAATATTATTACATTGAACTGCTTTTTTGCTTGGTCTATATCGTTTATCTGCATATTGTGTAATAACATCACTGTAATACCTTGCAATACCATTATTTGTCTTATCAGGAGTTAAGAATCCAGAACTATCAAAATCAGTATAATTTTTCTTACCTCTTAATTCCTTCATTTCTTTTGGAGTTAAGTTGAATAAATATTCAAGGTTTTCATCAGTATAAATGGCATCTTTACCACCGGAAGCTTGACTTTGAACAATTGTTGTAAATTTAGGTGGATCAATAATAAATCCTTCATTCTTATTAGTTGTAGCTTCTTTTGACCAGTTAAATCCTGGCTCTCTACCAGTTTCAGCAACGTCTGTTAATTCAGCACCACTTGAATCTGGGAATAGATTAGATGAATCAACACTTCTTACACGATAATTACTGTATCCTACACCACAATCATTCAATGCATAGAAACATTTAATAGAAATATCCCATCCGAAGTATCCAAAATTATCAGTACTTGCACTAATATTCCAATCATCATCTTTAGGTTTTACCTTATCCTCAGAAAGAGGTTCTTTTATTGTTCCATTTCCTGTACTACATTGTGCTGCATACTTATCAGGATCAAGTGATAATTTTTCAAGCGCTAATTTATTTTTATGTAAGTAATAATTCCACCATTTTTCATTAACGTTTTCAGCAAATGTTGGTGAACAGAATTTATTAAGTTGAACATACCATGCACCAGATGGTTTCTTTGTATAAGATATTTCATTAGTCTTATTATTGAACCATGTTCCTGGGAAACTCCATCTAGCATGATATTGTTGACCAACACCACAATTTTTATAACATCCTTGATAATTTAATAAAATATTACCTTCATCAGGAACAGTTGGATTTTTACATGTAGAATCATCATCTGAAACTAATGTTGAATCAGCATAATTAACTGTTTTCTTAACAATATTACCTGAATCATCCTTTTGTTTATAATCAACACTAATCTTGAATGTTGCAGTTTTTTCTGTACATGATGCAGCTAATTTACATTTTGCAATAGCATCACTATATATTTCCATATTTGTAACATAGTCTTTTTCTGCCTCACCTGGATTTAAATATGTATTCATATCACATCCAGTATAGTAACATGGATCAGAACACATAACTCCGCTATAAAGAGCTCTCTTAAATCCATATTTATCAAAGTAATAAGCACCATGATCACTTATTGTACGTGATCTTTGAGACCCCTCTAAATAATATCTTGCATAACCAACAGCATCAGAACCATCAGGAGCTCTCCAAGTTATACTATTACTACGAGTTCTAAAATATAGACCATTGTTAATTTTGAAATAAGATTCAGAACCAGATCCAGCCAATTTAGTAGCAACACCTTCAGCAGAAACTGCAGCAGTCTTAGCAGCTCCCTTAACAGATCCATATACTTTTTTGTAACATTTATTACTACAAGATTTAGTATATTTTCCACCATCACATTTATTTATACATTTATTGTATTCATCATTTGCTCCACCTTGATGTGTATATCCTGGAACAGTATTACAATAAGGAACAGGACTACAATACTCACCAGTTCTAGGTTTTCCATTTGGATTAACTTTAGCATCACATTTAACTCTACTTGTTACTTGAACTTGATATTCAAAACATAAACCAGCTTTAGAAGCAACAGGTGGACCATATTTTACTTCAACAGCTTCTTCACAAGTAGTTGTACATGCTGTTTTCTCTTCAGTATCTTCATTAGCAAATGAAGAATCTCCAGTGTAATGATAAGTATATGTTACTTTTTCATCCTTTTTAGTAACTGCATAATAATAATTCTTATTTGCATCTATATTATAAATAGGTTTTCCATCTTTATCATAAACAAGATTTCCAGAACCATCAGTTTTATAATAATAGAAGTTTGTTTTATAATCACATTTTAATGAGAAAACACTTTTATCAACTTTTGTACCTTTATTATTACCACTCAATAATTTATAAAATTGAGATCCACTAGATGAATTTTCAGCATAAAATGAATTCCCAGCAGCAATTGCCGCATCTTTAACATTTTGGAAATTAATTGACCAAGTCTCATCAGGACCTAATCCAGTATCCGAAACAACTGAATGATTATGCCAAAGTTTTAATGCATTCTTTATCATTGAAACAATTTGATCCTTAGAATATACATAAACTACTTGATCTTTCCAACAGTCTCCAACTAGTGATTTATAAAATTCAATTGCTTCTGGCTCTGATGACCAATAACCAATTTCATTTGTAAACAATTTTTCATAGTTTTCACCTTTAGTTATTGCTTTACAATACTTATCTTTGTTTGAATTTGTCTTTGTTTGATTTATTGGAGTATTTGGAATGATAATTTCAAAGTATTCCCAATTACCATCACTATTACGTTTATTTTTTGTCTCAAAAGTACTTATTGCAGAATTAGTTGAATGATGCTTTGCCCAATAATCATAAGAATAGCATCCAGTCTTAGCATCTTTAGTTTCTTTATTTGAAGACTTATAGTATGCAAAAACAAACTTAATAGTACCTCCAGTAGTTACTTTGAACTTAAAAGGTTTTCCATTTGAAAGAACAACATCACTTCCAAAAGCATAATAATCAAAAGTTGCACCTTCATAATTTCCAGTTTTTTTAGTAGGCTTAGTATCATTTGTAATGATATCCACGCCAGAAATATCAGTAAGAATAAAGCTTCCATTGTCTACTTTAATAGTAACTTCTTTACTCTTTGAATTATATTCAGAAGTAAAATTGTAATATTCCAAAATTTGATCAATTTCACTTTTCTTACAAGAATATGTTTCAGCAAAAACATCAGTATCAATTAGAACAATACTTATAGCCAACAATAAAAATATAATACCTTTCTTAATACTACGCTTCATCCGAATCGCCACCTTTCAATATTTTTTCTACATTTTCATATTCTTTGGATTTTTTTACTTTACTCAATGTAATCTTTTCATTATCTCTAACAAGTCTAGCATTTACAACTAATTGTTTGTTTCCAAAGAATCTTGTACATGTATTCAATGAAATAAACTTATCTTTTTCATTTATATCCACATCAATATCATAAATATTCTTATCAAGACTTGGACTTATTATATTTCTTAATTCACTATTAGAATAATTAGTAGAGTGATATAACTCTAAATTAATACTATCCTCAAAATAAACAGAATATATTTTATATAAGTAGTCATGCCCATAAATTGAATATTGAATATATTGATTTTCTTCAACAAATTCAGGATAGACAAAACTCATTAATTGTTCAAATCTAGAGTGAGATTCATCTGCAATCAATGGTTTATTAGATAAATTTTTAATATTATGTCCAGAAATATAAACCATATTATTAAGTTTTGTAAAATCAGCCTCTGTCCATACAAAGTCATCGGTTCTATAATCAAAACTAACTCCCGGAGCATATAATATAGGATAATCAATATTAGTTCCTTGGACTCTCAACCATCCTACCGTTTTCATACCATCACTATCTTTTTTTTGTGCTTTTTCTATATTTCTTCCTCTACTTTCTATTTGATAGATCGGCTTTTTCAAAGCAAAAATCAATAATAGAAACAAAACAATAATTGCCAGAATAGAAATAACAATCAATATTAGCGATGAAGCCTTTTGCTTATCTTTACTTTTACTCTTTTTCCTTCCCATACTTATCACCTACTTTTTTATTATAAAAGGCTTATTTCTAGTTCCTTTTCCACTTGTTATAATAACTTTCTTGTCGAAATACGCAACAGGTCTAATTCCATAACTATAAGTTGTAGAAGCTCCACCATACATAACTGTACCAGTTTCACTTACACCAGGCACCTCGTTACTTGACTTAGAAGAATTCATTAACCAAAAAGATTCAACATAAGGTAATGTTCCTTCAGCACTATATACATCATACATATTTGGAGAAAATATCTTCGCAGTAATTTTATTACTACTTACCTCTCCACCATATTTTGGCTCACCACTGTATATAGGAACAATATCTGTATGATTAACAAAATAACCAGTATCTATATATTTGCTTGATATATTATTGATTTTATAACCAACATTGCCTTTTATTGAAGGATCATATATTTTTTTATTAATTGATTCATCATAATTTATCTTAACTCGAGTAGAACCATTATCTAAAGAACGATCACAAATAACTTTTATAGTACCATCATTTTCTATCTTTTGAATTATCCATAAAACATTAGAATATTTTACATATTCACCAATATAACGATTATTCAGATGACTATTCTTTTCCAATTTAACAAAGTCAGTTAAAACATACGGATTAGAGAAAGAACCATCACCATCAGTAATCAATGTATCACCCTTTATTGTAATCACAGGACGAACACCTAAATTATGTTTCTTTTCAAAAGAATAATATATCGACTCTGTTCCACTGAACACTTTCCTAAATGCATAAGCATTTGTATTATCCTTAGAATTAATAGTCCAGCTGATAGTATTACCAACCAAATAGCTAGTACCATCAACTAATGTATTATTAATATCATCAATTGATAATATTCCATAATCTTTTTTTCGACCAAATGAATTACATGATTTTATTCCAAAATCTTTTTCACTTATATTCATGTTGCAATATTTATTCTTAACTATAAGCTTTTTAGATGAATCTGTAAGAGTTGAATCATAATATTTAAACCATTTATCTATTGAATCATAATCTACATTACTAACATCGCCATCTGAAACCAAAACAACATTATCACCATCAAGTTTTAATATTCTAAATAACACATTAGAAAAATAAATATAATTATTAGGCTTAGAACCTTTGTAATATTTTTCATTTTTAATGTTCTTAGCAACAGTTTCTTTAAGTTTTCTAACAACAATTACAGTTCTAATTACCTCACTTTTATTATTCAAACTATCAAAAGATGTATATTTAACTTCATATGAACCAACTTTATTTGAATCAACATTACTTTTTACAGTAACATCTTCAATTTTCATTTTTCCATCATTATTATCAACTACACTCTTGATGCCTGGATCTTTATACTTATCACCAACATTTATGATTATTTCCTCATCACCATTTATTTTAATAGTTGGGCCCTTATGATCTATAGATGATTTAATAATCCCACAATCAAGAAAAGTATAATATTTGTATTCTCCATTTTTCTTAGTAACTTTAACCCAACTATTATCAAGAGAACATACCCTACCTGAATATGGGGCCTTAAAATCTTCCTTAATATATGATCCATCATAAAGCTCTTTTAAAGAAAGAGTTCTTACTCTTTCACCTACAGGAAATTTATCACTATTCAATTCAAAGTATCTTTTAGCAGCATTAGTAAATGTAGCTTCATTTTTATGAAAAGTTATCATTGGTGAAATAATTAAAAACCACATAAATAACCCCACAATAAAAACAGTAATCAATAATCTGTATTTTTTTAAAAGGCTCTGATTCATAATAAACCTCCTACACTCTTATCATTTACTAGACTCTTCCCTATACTATCCTTATAACTAATTTTACCACACATAGCAAAAAAGTCAATTAAATTAGGCACTAAAAAAACAAAAAAAGTAAATAATTAATCTCCCAACCAATCATTTACTTTTATAGACTATTTTATTTTGTTGAAGCAGGTTTATATGATGAATAATCATCGCATTCACCTGTTGATAAATTTTTAATATTATTACAAATAAATCCATCTCCTGGTGGTCTTTTACCCTTACCAGATTTAACTAAATCTTCAATAAGATCACTCTTATATCTAGGTATACCATTATATATAACCTTTAAATCAGATTTTTTGTTTGGATCATATACCTTACCATTATAAATATTATAATTATCCGACTTCTCAGATTCAAACTTATCTCTAATAGACTTCATATCAAGCGATGATAAATTAAATGAATACTCTAAATTTTCATCCTTGTAAATAGCATCTTTACCAGCTTGTCCAAAATGTTGAACTTCAGTTATTAATCTAGGAGGATTAACAACATAGTTTTCATTCTTACTAACAATAGAAGAATTAGACCAATTGTATCCTGGCTCCCTTCCTATTTTTTCATCCTTAGTAATAGGAGTTCCTTCTTTAGATGGGAATACATCAGCCGTTGAAATAGATCTTATCTTATATCCATTCAAGCATGTATTTAATGCATAAAAACAATTAACATCAATATTCCAACCAAATAATCCAAATCCACGAGTCGAAGCGACAATATTCATATCAGGCTTATAAGAAGCAGCAGTTACATCCACGGGATCACTTATTGTTCCTTTTCCGGTATTATTACACTGAGCATCATACTCAGTAAATATTTTTTGTTCATATTTTTTATCTCTATCAGATTTTTTTGAGTCATCTTTCATCATTTTATTAACATAATAATTCCACCATTTAACATTTACATTTTTGGTTTCCGTGGAAGTACAGTATTTATCTTTTACTACATACCAACCATCATGTGGTGTATAAGACATTAAATTAGTTTTTGAATCAAACCATGTTCCAGGAAAATGCCATGTTGCTCTAGAAACACTTGTATTCACAGTAGACGTTACACCTTTAAAGAAATTATTACTTTTAGTATCATAACAAGAAACTAATCCATTATCATCAAAAGTATCATACATAAGAGTAGTAGAATTATTCTTTCTTGAATCAGCACTCCACCCATTATACTTATAATTAATATAGTCTGACCCTGATGAAGGTATTTTGTTGTCACCTGCTTTTATTTCAAAGGTTACTTTATCAACCGTAGATGTAGACGTAGTACAAACACTATTAACTTGACACTTATTCTTAGCCGTTTTAAGTGCCTTTTTATTTTTTGTAATCGTATCAAAATAATCATCCTCATTCAAATACGAATGAGTTGGACAGCCACCCCAAGAACACCAATCATGACAATAACCAGTACCAGTAACACCCCTATAGAATCCATCATCTTCAAAAACACCATAATCAGCACTATAATATCCCCATTCGGAAGTTTTAGCATACCATCTTCCAGCAACATATTTTCTAAATTTAAAACATGTACCATTACCATTATAACAACCAGATTCGTTTGCATCACCTGTCCAGAATATTGAAGAACCAGATCTATAATAGTAGCCTCTATTTGGCTTCGATTCCGCAAAATAATCAGCACTATAGTAAGATTCATAATCACTTTTCTTAGGTCCATTTGAGCAATAGTTACAGTCATTATCACACAAACGATTTGCTTTTCCCTCACATTTTTCATTAGATAATTTGATAGCATCTAAAGACCCATAGTTACTTGAAATACTTTTTTTATTATTTCTATAAATTTTTTTGTAACAAGATTTTGAACATTTACTAGTATACTTTCCCCCATCACAACTTCTGATACAGCTATCAAACACACCATCAGGTCCGGCAGTATTATATTCATCACCATTATGAATACAAGTAGGTGAAGGTGTACAAATTGGAATATTATTTCTATATGGCTTATAGTCAAGCTCCGAATAGCAATTAACTCTAGAAATAATTTTAACCTTATACTCAAAACACATACCAGCTTTTGACACAACTGGTGGACCATATTTAATTTCTAAAACCTCTTGACAAGTTTTTTTACAAGTAATTGCATCTTTTGCTTCATCTCCAGTATATCCTGCTGAATCATACGTAAAATATCCTACAACATATTTATTATCCTGCATAATATAATTACCTTCAGTATCTTTTAACCCATCTTCAACCACCAAATCATTACTATGATATAAATATTTTGTGTTTTTATAATAATTTGACCCCTTCAGTTCACTTTGATAATATATATTATTATAATCACATGATAAAGATTCAACACTAGAGGGATTAACTTTTTTTGATCCTTGACTTTCCCAACCTTTATAAGCTTTACAAAAATCCCTTTCAAAGTTACTAGAATATGAACCTCCTTTACAAGTATATATCTTTCCAAACGTCTTATCTACAACAGGTTCATAATTATAAGATATAGGTGTCTCTTTTGGAGCATTACTTATACCTTCATATACAACACTAAGAGTAATATCATCTTTACAATATCCATTAGTCTTAGCAGGTACCTCAGCATTTTTTTCATTACCAACAAAAGAAACTGTAAATTTAGCGGTATTTACAGTTTTGCTCAACCTAATATAAACCGCTTTAGAAGTTGATAAATTAATACCTGAACAACCTTTAACAAAATTATTATTATCATTTGAACACTCAAGTTTATCTAAATTAATAGATTTTTCTGCCCCATCTACAGCACTACTGACAGAAAAAATCACTTTTCCATATGCATTCTTTTCAGCATCAGAAGATAGTGTTTCATCAAGATTAATTACAGTTTTTACTATAGGATAATAGTTATCATCCCCAACACCTGCAATTGTACTACTAGGATGATATTTTTTCTCCTTACAATCAGCATAAACACTAACACATGAACAAAAATAACATAAAATCAATAATATAGATGTGAATACTATTTTATTAAATATCTTCTCCTTCTTCATTACCTACACCATCCTTCAATGTATCTTCAACTTTTTTATAGTTTTTATTCTTCCTAATACCATAATTTGGATACTTACCATTATCAACTAGTTTCGCAGAAACATAGATTGAATCATTCTTTGAACCATAAAATCTAGTACAAGTTATCAAAGTAATATAATTATCATCTATAGTCTTAGATACATTATAATCATAAATTGAATATTTGTCTATTATATCAAGATAATTTTGTTTTTGTTCTTTTGTGTACTCACCAATTGGAAAATCATAAGCATAATAATTAGGCATAATTCCAACAGCAACAATTTGATAAATATAGTCTTTTCCATTCATTGTAAGCTGAATATATTTTTTATCTTTTGCATAATCATAATATAAGAATGGAACAACTTCCTCAAATCTTGTAAACATTTCATCATATTTTAAAGGTTTACTTCCTAAATTCAAAACATTATGACCAAATATATTTAAAACATTATGATATTTATTATCATTTGTTTGCACCCATGCATATTTTTCAATATCAATTGGATAATATTTAGTCTTTCCCATTAAAAAGTGGTCAATATTTGTTCCTTGAACTCTTAACCACCCAATTACAGTATAATCCTTATTTTCCTCTTTTGCTTCTTGAATATTCTTCTCACGTGGCTCTATAGAATAATAATCTCTGTTTAGAAAGTGAAAAACAAACCAAATAGAAATAAAAATCAAAATCAAAATTATACTAATAACATAAATAATTATTTTTTTATTTTTAAACTTTTTCATATAAACCTCTACTTCAAAACAAAAGGTTTACTATAAGTACCACTTCCACTACTTACAACAACATTATTTTTTAAATATCCTACAACTCTAATTCCAAACCTTTGATAATATTCAATAGTTTTATTTTCAGGTATACCTATATCATAAATTACGCCTTGCATCATCTTAGATTTTGAAGAATTTACTAACCAATATGAATGAGTGGTATGACCATCATACTCATTAGGTTGTGCACTAAACATATCATACATATTAGGCGCACTGAATTTAACTTTATATTTTTTAGTTTCTACCTCTTGTCCATAAATAATTTCCTTTTTATATAATGGAACAGATATTTCATGAATAGAAAAATCATCAGCATCAAAGCATTTAGTAGCTTGATTATTAATATAATAACCCACATTCTGCTTTTCTTTAGGATTATAATTCAACACACCATCCTTATCAGCTGAATACAAAACTACTCTTTCTCCTGTACAAGATAATGTGTCATTAGAAATAACTTTAGTTAAACCATCATCGGTTACACCAATAATTCTCCAAATCATACCACCAGTTTTAATATACTCCCCAGTTTTTCTAGTATTAACTAACGAACCACCTTTAGCCTTTTTCTCTTTAACAACATAATAAGGATCATCAAAAGAACCATCTCCAGATACTAACAATAAATTACCTTTAATAGTAAGCATAGGTCTAACACCATAATTGTAAACATCACTTTCAGAATCATACGATTTACCATAATCATCAGCAAAGAAAACAGCCTTAGTAATATATGCAGTTTTATCACCACTTCTATTTGCAGTCCAAGAAGCAGTAGATGGTTTTAAATAACTATCATTTCCACTATCTGCATTTTTAATATCAAAAATAGAAAGGACGTAAGAATATCTTTCATTTGTAAATGATGTACATTTTGAAACTGTCTCTAATTCATTCTCTGCTATTTTCATATTACAATATTTACTTTTAACAATAATCTTTTTATATGGATCATCAATACTCTTATAATAAACATTATCTAACCATTTTTCCAACTTAGTATAATTTACATTAGCAATATCTTCATTAGCAACAATTATTATATTACCATTTTCATCTAAACCAACAATTCTAAATAATACATGAGAAAACATTATATAATTATTATCAGGATTATCAGAATAAACTAACTTGTCTCCTAAATCCTTTTTAATATGATTTTTTAGTCCATCAACTACTGTTACAGTTCTAGTAGCAGAACCTCTATTACTTAAACTATCGAAAGCAATATATTCTATTTCATATTTACCTACTTTATTCGTATCAACTTTTCCTTTGACTTCTATATCAGTTTCTTTCATTTTTCCATCAACATCATCAGAAACACTATTAACACCTAAATCTTTATATTCATCACCAACATTAATAGTAATATCACTATCTCCATTTAATTCAATTATAGGTCCTTCATGATCAATCGATGATTTTAATACACCACAATCTAGATATGTATAATATTTATATTGTCCATTAACCCTAGAAACCTTAACCCAACTATTTGTTAGAGAACAAACCTTTCCAGTATATGGCATTTTTATATCCCCATCCAAATAAGATTCTTTATATAAAGTATTTAATTTTAAAGTTCTAACTCTCTCACCAGAAGGCAATCTATCTTCATTTAATTCAAAATATCTTCTTGCAGCATCTTCTAGTTTCTTCTCATTACTATGGAATTGCATTATAGGAGAAATACCTAAAAACCAAATAGCCAAACAAACTAAAACAATAAATATAATAATTTTAATCTTCTTAATACTACTTTTCATAACTCCTCCTATTTTAAAACATAATTATATTCTTTATTTCTAAAAATAAAATGCAATTTTAATTTTTCGGATTTTTCAACTTCATTAGGAACAAGAATATATGCAATTTTACCTAGATATTTATTCTTTAGAGCAAATTTAACATCAATTTCTCTATCAATTCCTTCTTCATCAGTATATTCAACCATAACACATTTATCTAAGAAATCGACAATATCATCAGACTCCCAAATGTTTGAAGCAAAATCTAATATTAAAACCTTTTCACCATCAGGAACTTGATAATTTGCTAATTGAGAAGAACAGTCACTAATCTTACATTTCTTCATAGAATAATCAAACCCTGTAGCCAATTGATAAGAATCAATACTTACATCATCTTCCTTATTTGCTACATCAAAATGAATACTATCACCAACTTTGTATTCCTTTAAATCATCTATCTTCGATAAATCTTTTATATTTAGTTTTATTTTTCTTAAAATATTATTACTATCTTTTTCCTGGAAAAATAAAACAAACTTATCATTTTTTATACTACTATCAACCTTATATACGATAATAAAATTAACAGTATTCCCACCATTAACTTCACTAACTTTAGAATATGTTTTTCCTAAATCATAGAACTCTTTAGCATATGTAGTTTCAGTTGTAGTAAAATCAAGGTTAGCAGCTTTTAAATGAAATCTACTTGTATCAAATTTCTTAGAATTATCATTTGTTAAAGAAATATTAACAATAACAAACTTACTTTTTTTAGAAATTATACTTCCTTTATAATCCTTATCAGTAACATAAGAATTATCTACCTTAATCGTAAAATCATTGTAGTTGTAATTATCAGTCTCTTTATATGATTTATTTGTTACAAATAAAAAAGTATATATATTAAATAAGAAAACCAAAGAAATAATACCAATAATAATTCTACTAATTAGTTTATGTTCTTGATAGAAATAATTAATATTTCTCAAAACTTTTCTATACAACCTTTTAAATGTATTAACATCAATATCAAGGCTTATTTCAATTTCCTCTCTGTCTTCATCACTCAACTCTAAAAACTCTTGATCCATATTAAAGTTAAACTTATTAATATCAAGTCCAATAGTTCTTACAAAGAAAATACCAATAACAGGAAATTGAACTGCAATAAATGCAAACAACAAATCCCTCGAAAACCTTAAATCAGTAACTTCAACACTCATTGTATAAGTCTTAAAGAAATTCTTAATTATCGATAAAACAAAAAATAAAGCAATATAATTAATTAAAGGCAATAAATATACTTTCCAAGGTTTGTTTTTATGCCTTAAAAGTAATACTAAAGCACCACTTCCTATAATCATTATTATTATTGCAATATTCATAATAAATGTAATATGATGTGATATCGGATCAGAATATAAATCATAAGTTCCCAATCGCATAAACTCATTAACAAATCTATTTACATCAAAAATTCTATAAGCAAGATAAAGACTTAAAATCAATAAAACAGTATGAATTTTTTTAAAGTTCTTAATTAAAAATGCATAAGGTTTTCTTATAATCATTTAAATGCACCCTCTCATATTCTCATTCTATTTAAGTATACCCTATTTATAAAGATTTTAAAAGTTTTTTTAAAAAAAGAAAACCCATATTTGAGTTTTCTTTTTTACTATTTTTCAACAGGATTATATACTGTACCAGCAAACCATACCTCACCAGTAGCTTTATCCCTAATAATATACATGTATGGTTTATCAAAAGTTAAATCAATTTCTTCAACAGGAACTTCAAATAAGTAGTTAAAACCACCTGATGAAGAACCCATACCACCAAAAGCAGTTGCAGCTGCTGCTTTTATACCATCATTTGAGAACTCAATATTAGCCTTATGTATAGCGGGATCAATATAATGCTTTTCACCTTCAACTATTCCTGATAAATCACTCTTATTTATATCAAAGATGTTTTCAACACCTAAAGATTTTAAATCTTTAACTAAATCTAATTCATATTCTCCTTTAAATAAAGGTATATTACCATGAACTATTGTAACAACACCATCTTTAAAGTTTTCTTTTTTCATTTCTTTTAAATTACTTATTACCTTAGTAATATCTTTAGCACTATTATTTTTTATATAATCATTAAGATTATCCTTTTTTGGCATTATACCAACATATTGTAATGTAATACCATCATATTCTTTAAGATCCTTAGCAAACGCTTTTACATTATCATCATCATATAACATAAAATCAGTAGAGTTTGCTTCTTTACCATTATTTGACTTTAATTCCTCAATATATTTATTTAAATACTCATCAACATTTTCACTATAAGTCCTGCTATACCAATCACGATTTGTTTGATAGTCTTCACTTTTTAACCACTCACGATATTCAGCACCTACAACCTCTCTAATTTTATCTTCTCCGATTTCTTTAACAGCATCATAACGATTGAAATTTGCCTTTACTTCAGAAGTCTTAATATTTTCTTTACCATTAAATGTTATACCCGGATAATCAGATTCAGACGAATACAACCCAGCAGAATCACTGTATTGATAGCTTTCTCCAGGAATCTTTTCATGCAAATAAGATACACTATAATTAAGACATGGAACTTCACTACCAGTTGCACAATGGATTTGATTATTCCAATTCATATCAATTGCTAGAGCATTAATTAAAAAGAAATCATTTTGTGAAACATCACCTAATAAATTATTTATTAAATTAAATGTTTTGTTACTAACCCAAGTATTAATATTATCTGGACTTGCAAACTCATCTAAAACAACCTCTGCATTATATTTTTCTTGTAATTTCTTTTTATAATCTTCATTTACTTTACCATTATAAGTATTTTTAATAAACATTGCATTTGCAAAAGACATATGATCACTATTAGGATATGCTTTAGGTTTATAGTCTCCAATCAAATTTGCAATTTGTTCTTTTGTTTCTCCCTTAGCACCCTCTTGTAACATAGCAAGAGCATACTTAATTGATAATGGACTATATACTTTATCTTTTTCATTATTTTCCAATTGCATAAAATATAAATCGAAATCTTCTAATCCATTACCAGATAGCCTATACTCACTTTTAGGTTCATTTTTATCAGTTTCAACCTTACCAGTTTCCTTATTCTTTAAAAGGAATACAGCCCCAACACCTAATGCACATAACAAAATAAGTACAATAATAATTGGTACAACAATATTCTTTTTCTTCTTCTCAGGTGTTTCACTACTACTTGTAAAATTATCATAGCTAGGAGCCTCTTCTTTTACTGCATCAACTAAGTCATCTTTTACAGGCTCAACACTTTCCTCTTGAACAACAGCAGTTTCTACAACAGGTTCACTTACATTGTCAGTTTTAATTGCTTCTGACTCAACCTCAACTTCTTCAACACTCTGAATTGTAGGACTTTCACTTGGAGTATTATCTTTTACAGAATCAGTAAAATCAAGGATTTCTTCTTTTTCGTTAAGAATTTCTTCTTCTTTTTTTTCTTCGTTTTCCATATTAATCTCCTATCTTTATTTTATAAGAAAATTATATTACACACAAAAAAAGAATGCAATAAAAAAAGGTAATAAATATACCTTTATTTTATATCAATTATTTCAACTTCATAGTCTCCATTTGGACTCTTAACAGTAACAACATCACCAACTTTATGATCAAATAAAGCTTGTGCAATTGGACTTTCATTTGAAATCTTACTTTCAAATGGATCGGCCTCTTGGCTACCTACTATTTTATATTCATCTTCTTCATCATCATCAACATATTTAATTGAAACTGTATTTCCAATACTTACTTTATCTGTTGACACTTCTGTGATAATAGAAACATTTTCTAACATCTTTTCTAATTGCTTAATTCTACCTTCTATTTGTGCTTGCTCATTTCTAGCAGCATCATATTCAGCATTTTCAGATAAATCTCCTAATGATCTTGCTTCTTTAATTGCTTGAATATTTTCAGGTCTTCTAATATTTATTAAATCATCTAATTCTTTCTTTAATTCATTTAATCCTTCTTCTGTTAAATATACAGTGTTTTTATTTCCCATTTTTCTTCACCTCACAAACCATATATTTAAGCGGTTGAATATTAGCTCAACTTGCCAAAGTATATCATATTTTAGTAAAAACATCAATACATTATCTATTTTTTATTTTGATTCTTTACATCTTTCTTTTTTGCATATGTAAATCCCAAGGATTCCTCCCTATCGATATTAGAAACAATTGTTTCTAAATCACTTTTTTCATAATTATCTGCATTAACAATAGCAAAAGCATTATCAGGTGAAGATTCATTAAAATAATTACTAGTACAAGAATCTAATCCTACTAAAGAGTTTTCGTAATTTTTATAATTCTTTAGTATATCAATATTGTTATCTCTATAACTTACTTTATCAAGTTCATTCATTTTTAATTTATTTCTAAGAAGTTTACAAAATGATGGAATAGTTCCAAAAACATTAATTACACCTAAACCTGTAAATAATTCAACAGGAGTCATTTGTGAAGTTAATGCAGTAGCTAAAACCAAACCCGTAGCAAATCCACTACATCCTAAATATACAATAGCCTTAATGAATCTATTTTTAAATACAACATAATTATCAAGTCCTTTTCTTGCTTGCTCTTCTTGAATCTTATTAATTTTTTTTATATTTTCATCGTTTCTTTCAATATTTTTAAAAACTCTTCCATCAGCAAATTCAATTTCAAGAGAACCATCATTACAATCTTTAACATTTTTGATATACTTTCTCTTATCATTCTTTTTTGATACATAAACCTTCATATTTATTTCCCCAATACATATAACAAATAAGTTACCTAATTATATCATAAAAATAATATAAAATCAATATTTTTCAATTTCACTAAAAAACAAATCATCTGTCATTCCAGCAATAAAATCAATTACTTTTCTTTTATCAGATGTGTTTTTTAAATAATACTTTGATTGAGTATCTAAAAATATTTTAAAAATAATACTATCATAATTATTATTCAAAATATCATTTAAGTATCTATCAAATATTTTATTCATACCATTTTCATAATATTCATATTTCTTAGAATTCATACTTAGCTTATAGATATTATCATAGTTGAATTTTTTCAATTTAAACAAAGCATAAAATACAGAATCACTCATTTTAATATAAGGTTTATCCATACTATTATCAATAATATCTAATATTATTGTATTAACAATTTCCTTATTAGTGCATCCTAAAACATTTACTATATCTTCGGGTATTTGATTTCTATCTATTTTACCAATCATAATTGCATCTTCTATGTCTCTTCCAATATAACCTATAACATCACTTATTCTGACAACACAACCTTCTAATGTCATAGGATGATTCTTATTAGACTTATTCAAGTCTTTATATGAATCATTATATTGTTTTAAGAACATTTTCATAGATTTTTTTTCTGGAGTGTAAATAGGACTAAGAATTTCGCCATTATGACACATTATTCCATCTAAAACTTGAATACATAAATTTAGACCATTACCATTATTTTCAACATAATTAAGATGTCTAACACTTTGTATATTATGTGCGAAATAATCATTTAATTCTCTCAAGGATATTTTATTTAACATAGTCTCTCCAGCATGACCTAATGGAGTATGTCCAATATCATGTCCAAGAGCAATAGCTTCAATTAAATCCTCATTTAAATTAAGTGCTCTACCAATTGTTCTAGCAATCTTACTTACCAATTGAACATGAGTAATTCTTTTACTTATATGATCATTATCACTTTTTGTAAAAACTTGAGTTTTATCAAGATACCTAGTATAACTTAAAGAATGAATAATACGATCAATATCATGAAAAAATGGTGGCCTTATATCCTCTTCTTCTTCATTAATTCTTATAGCTTCACTACTTTTAGTAGCATATTCAGATAAATACTTTTCTTTATTTAGAAAATTTTCTTTTGCTTTTTCTCTTGTTTTCATTAATATCATCCTCCCTTGTAATACTAAACGTATACAGAATTATTATTGGTAATATATAGAGATATGGTGCCATATACCTCAAAGCACCAGAAAGTGGAGTCCCCAACATAAGTACAATCCATAAAATAATTAATGGTAAACTAATAATAAGAACATCTTTCCTTTTTCTAATATAAGCATATACATTTGTAATCATTAATAATATAAAACAACATGCCGGATTAAAATAAGTATTGAATATATCATAATACCTTATTAAAAAAGAATAAACATTTTTAGGTAGTATTACTTTATTATGAATCTGCTTATCCTTTCCTATTCCATAATTAGATCCTCTAACAAAAATACTTTGACCTTTTTCTAGGTTATTTATAGACCATAAATGATAATCATTTAGTATAAAACTTTTCATATATGACGAAATATTATTTGGAAACTTTTTTATCCATAAACTTAAGAATTCTTTTTCATACTTATTAAATTTATCTTTATAAAAATTATCATTATACTTTATTTCATCTACTTCAAATGCATTATAATTCTTTTTAATAGTTTCTTTAGGGTTATCTATTATTTTAGATAAAACTTTATAATCATTATCAGATAATCTATTAGGATAATACTTAACTAAATAGCCAACCTGTTGAATAGGAATTGCATAAGCTTCCGATTTAACATAACTTCTATTCCAGTGCCCCAGTGCAATACTCTCAACTCCAGGTAAAAGCATCAATAATAAAATAGTAAAAACCCAATATTTTTTCTGATTATGAATAACATATAAAAGAAATAAAACAATTAAAGAACCTATAATTACAATAATTCCATTTCTCCTTATAAAAATACATAAAGCAGAAATAAAAATTAATTTAATTAAAAATTTTTTATTAGTAATTATCTTACCTTTTGATTCAACAATCTCAAATACAAATATAAAGAATGACAACATAAAAATTGAAAAAGGAGTATCTTTATCTAAAGACATATTATAATTAGATATAATTGGCAAAAAAGAATAATAACAAATAAGTATAACAGTTAATATTTTATTATTAATTTTTTTATTAAACCATATAACTACATAACACAATATCAAACATGAAATAATCGATTGAATAATTGATAATATAAAAATAGTTGTAGTAGAACTAAAAAAAACATTAATAGAAAAAAACAATAAAGATATAAACATACCATAGATAACAGGATTCATTTCACTTACAGGATGATATAACATAAACAATGTATCATTTAAAAAGACTCCCGGGTAATGTGATAACAAATAAATAATTGTTGGAATAAAAAACAACAAATAAATAAGTATTTTATACTTTTTCGAAATAATTATTTTTGTATTTTTCAATGAAATTTTATCAAACAACCTAAATAAAAAACTAAATAAAAAATATAATAGAATACAACCTATCCCAACTTTAAATAAATAATAAAAGTTAATATGAAAATTATAAATAAACTTTTCTAAAGATCTTTCTATTATAATTTTTAAATTAATAGAAAGAGAGATGAATAAACTTAGTAAAAGAATTGGAAAACAAATTTTCTTCATAATCATCTCTCCTACATAACAATTTTAATCATAGAATACTCTGGTATTTCAATATCTGTTTTTAATTCAACATAATAGATACTATCTGGATGTCTAGCAACATCAACACTCCCCATATTTTCATTATATAATTTATTACACTTAAACTCTATGTGATCACCATGTGGAGTAAATACTTCTATTGTATCCCCAACTTCAAAATAATTTCTTTCATAAAATTTGATTAAATTGTTTTCATATGAAATTACTTGTCCTAAATAATCTTGATTAGAAGCTTCACTTCTACCAGTATAATACTGATCAGTAAAATCTGCTTCCTTAATAAAGAAATGATCAGATGTTTCTCTATTAGCAACTCTATCCAATCTATACTGATATATTTTCATCTTTTCATCAGTTAATTTATTATCATAATAGTCATCAATAATATTTCTATATGTACCTATAACAGTAGCAAGATAATACAAAGATCTCATTCTTCCTTCAACCTTTAAACTTCTAACACCAATATCAATTAATTCTCCAATGTGAGCTGCCATATTCATGTCTTTTGTAGCAAAAGTGAAATCTTTTTTATCTTCATTTTTAAAAGCAAATCTACATACTTGTGCACAACCACCCCTATTGGCATCTCTTCCTGTTACATAATTGGATAATGCACATCTTCCAGAAAAACAAGTACACATTGCTCCATGAATAAATACTTCTATATCACAATTAACTCTATCTATTATTTCTTTTATTTCATTTTTTGATAATTCTCTAGCAAGAACAACCCTATCAATACCTTCACCTTCAAAGTACTCTATTGCTTTATAGTTACTAGTTGAATTTTGAGTAGATAAATGGACCTCAATATTAGGATACTTATTCTTTATATACGAAATAATAAAAGGATCACTAACAATAAATGCATCAATTCCCGCATCTACAACTTTATCTATATAATCTTTAACATCAACCATATCTTCATTATGAAAAACTATATTCAATGTTAAATGAACTTTTTTAGAAAGCTTATGTGCAAAACTACATCCTTCTCTAATCTCATCTAAAGAAAAATTATTTGCATTTGCTCTTAAACTATACTTTTCTCCACCAATATATACAGCATCAGCTCCATATAATAAGGTAACCTTCAATCTTTCTAAATCTCCAGCTGGTGATAATAATTCTATTTTTTTCATATTACTTCACCTTATAGATAGTCTTTCTAAAAAAGAAATTTGTACTATCCCCTAACTTTTTATATTTATTTACATACTCTTCATCTAGACAACCACTAGAAATATATGATTCAGTATCATTTACTAATTCATCAAAATCATCTATTCCATATTCTCTAAAAATAATATACTTACAACCACATTCAAATAAATCCTTTATTATTGATGTACCATTAGTTATCTTATTTAAATAAAAACTAGTACCATTATTATCTTCAACAACATTATAAAAATCTTTAGTAATCTTTTCTTGTACCACAAGTTCCCTAGATTCTTTTTCACCTAAATCATTATAGTAATTTGTTACAAGTTTTCTTTTACTAAAAGCAACAGAAGGTAATGAAACCACTTCAACCATTGAAGTAATTTTACTATTATTAATTATTTCCTTTATTTCATCTAAAGTAATTTCTTTACCTAATAAAGCATATTTTATGCCTTTATTAAAGTAATAATCACAAGTCATATAATTGTTTACCATATGAGTTTGATTCCATATTAAATCAAGATCAAGATTTAACTCTTTCTTTAACTCTAAAATAGCTAAATCGTAAAAAAACACACCATCAATACCATTTTCATCTAGTTTAATTAAAATATCTTTAACTACAGAAATATCTTCATTAAACAAATTTTTATTCATCTTTACAAAAACAGAACAAGTATTATTTTTCTTAACCTCAACTATTTCATTTAAAGAGAAAAAACAAGTTGATTCAACAGAATAATCTTCAATAGCTAATATTAATCCGTCTACTTTTTTAATATAATTAATACTTTTACTACAAGGTTCTACAAGTAATTTCATCATCAATCACCTCCAACATATTATATATAATTTTAATAGAAAAAGAAAGATTAATCTTTCTTTATTTTGTTATTTGAATTAAAAAATCACTAGGAGAAAAATAATTTTCTTCTTTTAAAGGAGAATATATTTTAAAGGTCTTTAATGCATATAAATTACCACCCTTAATATAGTAATTAATATTTGCCATATAATTACCATTTTTAATTCCTCTTAAAGATAAAAAGCAATCATAATCACATTCTCCATGATAATATTTTTGTTTAGTCAATTCATTATAAAATTCACCAAATCTTGATTGTACAATCGGTTCAACATCTTCTTCAGTAATATTATAAAGTGCTAAAACCTCAGAATTATCTAAAACCTTAGATTCATAAAAATTAATATTATATACATCACATGTTACTATAGGATATCCACCCTCATCATAGTAATCAGTGTATTGTATAACTAGTGATAGAATCTTTCCATTTATATCAAAATTATAAGTAATATTATTCTTTCCTCTTAAAAATTCATTAGCTTTATCAATAATAATATTATTGATTTCATCAATAGCAACACCCTTAAGATTAATATTTGGAACATTAATATCCTTTTCTTTATAAACAGAATATATAATATTTTTTGAATTATCTTTTTTATACTTATCAAAAGTATTATCTCTAACAGCATAATGATATATTATATAAACAATAGCTAAAAAAAGTACTACTATTAATAGAATTATACGATTTTTATTATTCCCATTATTCTTTTTCTTCATATTTTATCACCAACTAACTAGTAGGATATTTAGGTGTTGCATATCCATAAATTGAACAATCTCTTGTTCTAGTTCTTTTAGAAACACAACCACTTGCTCCTGCACACTTTGAAGCAGCTTCGCCCTCTCCAGAAGTGTTACCTTCTACTGTATATACATTATTTGAATCAGATGAAATAACAATACCAACATGATCCTTACCACCATCACAACCCCAATCAAAGAAAATCAAATCTCCAGCCACAGGATTATAATTATGATCTCTTTCATAGTGAATAGTTGCTCCTTTAGCAGAAAATGGTTCAGGGAAATAACATGCGGTAAATCGAGGAATAAGCGTATCAATATAACCAGCTTGTCCAGCAACCCATGTAACAAATGCAGCACACCAGTATTTACCATCTTTTGTGCCCCGACACCTCCAGCTCCACCAGATCCAGATCCAGCAGGTTTTTTCACACCCTTCTCATATTCATCTGGATCATAGATAATTGATTTTGCCTTCTCACTAGATAAGGCAATATATTTCATTTGAGATGCTTTTGATACTTCTCTAATCGATTTTGCCGTATTCCAACAAGCTGAAAATGAAAAATCTTCAGGCAATACTCCAAGAGAAATATCAAATACTATAGGAATGAAAAAAACCACAACAGCTGCTATCAATTTATTAGTTATCTTCTTTATACCTGCTTTTTCATCTGGATTAATAACCAACTTTACTAATTGAAAAATGCAAGCACCTATAAGGACAATAGGAACAAATAATTGAACCAAACTTATCATTCTACGTCCTAGATCTAAAAAATTTGCCATTGCATAGTTTCCACAACAAGTACCAACATCACTACAACTTAATATCTGAAACAAATCCATAAAATCACCTCTAATTTACTCTTCTACTTACAGCAATTCCATCTCCAACCTCAATAAAATTTGTTCTATATTTACTATTGTTTTCCAAGAATTTTTTATAATCCTTTATCTTTCTAACCAACTGTCTTAAATTTCTACTTTCAATTTCGCTTTCATTCTTTAAAACCAGACCATGGAAATTCATATTGTCAGTAATTATAGTTCCATTACTATTTAAATTATATTCAAATTTTTCAAAGAATTTTGTATTTTGTGCTTTTGCTGCATCAATAAAAACTAGATCAAACTTATCATTTAGTTTTACATCAAATGCATCTTTATATATTAAATGAATTCTATCTTCTAAGTCCATTTTTTTAACATTTTTTATGGCCTCTAAATATCTTTTTTCATCTCTTTCTATTGTAGTAATATGAATATCATCCGATACAATAGCCATCATTATAGCTGAATATCCTATAGCTGTCCCCACTTCTAATATATCTTTAATATTATTATCTTTTATATAATTAGTTAAAAATCTAATTCCACTATCACTCATAATTGGAACATTATTTGCTATAGCATATTCTTTTATTTGATCTATAACTCCATATTTAATCATTATTATACAACCTCTCTAAAATATCCAGTCACCCTTAGCTTTTATTTCAGCAACCTTTTTATCATGTTCAGCATTAGTTTTTGTAAAGAAAATATTACCATGTTTATCCGCTACAAAGAACAAATAATCATTTTGATCCGGATTAACACTTGCTTCAATACTTGATGTAGAAGGATTACAAATTGGTCCAATTGGCATCTTTCCAATCATATTAGCTCCCCTAGTATTATATGGATTGATTGTTGCAAATTGTGCAGCTGATAAATCCTCTTTCATATCAGCTTGTAGTGCATAATAAGTAGTAACATCACTACCTAAATTATAACCACTTGCCATTCTATTCTTAAATACAC
>CACXJP010000019.1 GCA_902768065.1 uncultured Erysipelotrichaceae bacterium | reverse complement strand
TAATGAATGGAATGACTATAGATGGTAAAAAATATATAAGTCCATTCAGCAATACAACAAGAGCAGAAACAGCCGCATTATTATCAAACCTAGTACAAAAATTTAATTTAATACAATAATTAAAAAGTCAGTGTATAAACATTGACTTTTTTATTTTTAATATAAAAAAAATGGCCAAATTTCTTTTTTACAAAGTACAAGTATGATATGATATTATTAAGGTAGATGGAATATATGAAAAAAAAGAATATAAAAGTAAATGAAAAAAAATTAGCAATAAAGATGATCTTATGTCTTGTATATCTTATCGTTATAACAATTCTTTTTATATGTGCATATAGAATTTTTGAAAAAGAACAAGAAATTCCATCATGGACAAATGTAGAAAGTGTCGATGATTATACCTATATGACTATATATAAGATGTCTGAAAAATTTGCATATTATAAAGATGCGGATATTGGGATACACTTTATAATCGAAAAGGAAGAAACAGGACAATGGCATACATATATTATCGCAATAAAAGAGTCAGATTATAATAAATATAAACCAATAATAGATTATACATATGAAAGAACAGATGTAGAACCTGAGCCAATGAGAGTCTATGGATATCCCGTAAATACAAGTGAAGAATTAAAAGAATTAGCAATAAAGAATATAGAAAACTTTGTTCCTGCTACTAATGAAGTGAAAATTAACAAAGATAATTATGAAGCCTATCTAACAAATAGCTATTTAGATACAACACAAAAAAGAAAAGATGATTTTAATGTTGTTCTTTTCGCTACATTATTTTTATTATTTATTGTAATAATGCTATTTATATTTACAATTTTTGATAATGGAAAAAAACAAGATAATATACTAAAAATAAAAAAGGAGACCAAAAAGATGAAAGGAAAAACAGCTTTATTATTCATACTTACATTAATAGCATTGTCATTTACAATAAATGTAAATGCAGAAACAATTATAGAAAAAGATAATAAAAAATATTGTATTGATGATAATGAGAATATAGTCACAGGTTTTGTTGAAATAGATGGAAGTACATACTTCTTCTCAAGAGCTAAAGAAATATATGGTCAAATGAAGTATGGCTGGCAAGATGATGGAACACATAAATTCTATTTAGATGGGAAAACAGGTGTATTACAAAAAAATGGATTATTTGAATATAATAAAAAGAAATATTATGCCAATGAAGAAGGCTATATCCAGGGAGGACCAATAGAAATAGATGGAAATATATATTTCTTTTCAAGAGCTAAAGAAATATATGGTCAAATGAAATATGGATGGCAAGATGATGGAACACATAAATTCTATTTAGATGAGAAAACAGGAAAACTCCAAAAAAATGGATTATTTGAATACAATAAAAAGAAATATTATGCCAATGAAGAAGGCTATATTCAAGGAGGACCAATAGAAATAGATGGAAACATATATTTCTTCTCAAGAGCCAAAGAAATCTATGGACAAATGAAATATGGATGGCAAGATGAAGTACTACAAAAAGGAGGCTTATTTGAATATAAGAACAAAAAATATTATGCCAATGAAGAAGGATATATTCAAGGAGGTCCAATAGAAATAGATGGAAACATATATTTCTTCTCAAGAGCCAAAGAAATATATGGTCAAATGAAATATGGCTGGCAAGATGATGGAGTACACAAATTTTATTTAGATGATCAGACAGGGATACTTCAAAAAGATGGATTTTTTGAATATAATGAAAAGAAATACTATGCTAATGCAGAAGGATATATTCAAAGTGGCTTTATCAGAATAGATGGAAAACTATACTTCTTTTCAAGAGAAAATAGAAAATATGGTCAGTTAAAATATGGCTGGCAAAAAGGGTCTGAAGGAATTTGGTATCAAGATGAAGAAGGAATAGTTAATGAAGAAGAAGGATTAGTTGTAATAAAGGATAAAGAATATTATTTTAAAGGAAGATATGCACAGATTGGAATTGTTGAAATAGATGGAAAAAGGTACTATTTTAATACTTCAAAATATAATAAGGAATATGGAGAACACACAACAAAATATGTTAAATACTATTTAGATGGAACAACAGGAGAAATAAAAAGAATCCAAAGAATTCCTATATATTATAATCAAAAAGATGATAGATGGAGATATATTAAAATTGGTAATGCAACATTTGGTTCTTCAGGATGCGTACCAACTTCCTTAGCAATGGCATTTTCATCAATAAAGGAAAGAGAAATTCTTCCGATAGAAATAGGCTACTATCTATATGAAAATACTGATCAATTTAATAGAAGATATGTCGGCGCAAGTGGAATGGCAATTATATATGCTTCAAATAAATATGGTGTAAATTATAAAAATATTTATACAAAGGAATCATTAAAAAATGAACTAGATAAAGGAAATATAGTATATGGGACAATGCAAAATGGTAAATTTGCAAGACCAAATTGGAATCATGCAATCATAATATATGATTATGATGAAAGTAATGGTAAAGTTAAAACAATAGCCAGTGACCCATTAGATATCTATAATAATGGATGGGTAGATGTAGACCTAATATGGAATGAAAAAAATACTGATCCAGATGATCTAACAGGAGGATCAGCACTATATAGTCTAACTTAATGAAAGAAACTACTTATATGAGTAGTTTCTGTTTCTTTATTTATGATATAATAATTATAGAGAAGGTGTTATAATGAAATTTCAAGAATTAACAGAAAAAGAATACCAAAAATATTGGGAAAATCATCCCTTAAAAACATTTTTGTCATCCCCAGAAATATCAAAATTGAGAGAAAAAAGAAATTGGGAAACATTCTATGTAGGAGTAAAAGAAAACAATAAAATTATTGCAGCAACAATGCTATTAAGAAGAAAAAGTCATTTTAAAAAATATGAATTTTACTCACCAAGAGGTTATTTGTTAGATTTTAATAATAAAGAATTAGTTACATTCTTTACAAATGAATTGAAAAAATATATCAAAGATAAAAAAGGATATGTATTTAGAGTTGATCCATATTTAATATATAGACAAAGAGACATTGATGGAAATATAGTAGAAGATGGTATTGATAATAGAGATGTAGTAGAACATTTACAAAAACTAGGTTTCAAAAAAGTTAGTATAGAAGATACAGAACAAGTAATTTGGATGTTTTCACTTGATCTAGAAGGAAAGAGTGAAGAACAAATATTGAAAGAAATGAAACCAAATACAAGAAATCAAATAAAGAAAACAGAAAAATTTGGTATTACAGTAAATGAAATTGGATATGATGAATTAGATAGATTTCAAAATATAATGGTTGAAACTGGAGAAAGAAAAGGTTTTGAAGTAAGAGATATTTCTTACTTTCAAGAAATGTATAAATTATTTCATGATAAGAATGAAGTGAAATTCTTTATTACTGAATTAAACTTAAAAAAGTATATTAAAGGTTTAAAAGAAGAAAGAAAATTAAAAGAAGAAAAATATGCGAGTTTAAGTGATGCTAAGTACAATGATGGAGCAAAGAAAAATCTAAATAATGAGATGGCATCAATAGATAAAAGAATTAAAGAATCACAAGAAATAATCGATAATACTGGAAAAGATATAATTACATTATCTGGTTCAATGTTTATGCTAATAAAACCAGAAGTGATATATTTATCTAGTGGTAATTATGAAGAATATCTAAAGTTTAATTCGCAATACCTAATTCAGTGGGAACTAATAAAATATGGAATAGAAAATGGTTTTAAGAAACATAATTTTTATGGTATTCCAGCAAATATAAATGAACATCCAAAAGACTATGGAATATATGAATTTAAAAAGGGATTCAATGGATATGTAGAAGAGTTAATTGGTGAATTTGAATTACCAATATCCTGGGAATATAATCTTTTGAAAATAATTCATAAAATAAAAAAATAAAGAGGTGTGGTAAGATGTTTTGTACTAAGTGTGGAAAAAAGATAGAAGAAGGTAATAGCTTTTGTACAAATTGTGGTCAATCAATAGATATAAAAGAGAATTCGAATGAATCATCAACTACTAATAATATAGATAATATACAAGTAAATACTCCACCAGTAAATAATAATGTTGTAAAAAACAATAATCCAAGTGGAGTTGTAATTGCATCTTTAGTAATAGGTATTATTTCATCAGTATTAAGTTTTGTAATTGGACCATTTGTTATTCCATTAGCAATAGTAGGTTTTTGCTTAGGAATTATTAATAAAGATAAAGGTGCAATAAAAATAACAGGAATAATACTAAACTGTATTAGTGCAGTTATTGGCATCTTTGTTTTAGTGTTTTTTGGATCATTTTTATTAATGACTTTAATCGCAGGAAGTTCCATTGACCAAGATCCGCCAGTAGATGAAATACCAGTAAGTGGATTTTGGGATTGTAAATCATTTGATGGAGCTGGACCATCTGATGATTATGTTGTAACATTTAACTTGAAAGATGATTATGATTTTTCATGGTATAAGTATGATGATATGTTAAATAATTATGTTAATGGAAAATATACATATGAAGATTTACATAAAACAACAGAAACTGGAAGTTATAAATACTATAAGATAAAACTTAATTCTAAAGAGTTTGTAGAAAATGGAATAGAGAATCCAAAACAATTCACTGCAGAATATGAGATTGGTATAAATGAAAACGAAAATGAAGCAGTTTTCTTGAATACAGAAACTTATAGCATGTATTATTGCTACAAATAAAAACAGAAGTTAAACTTCTGTTGGTATTAAAAAAGAAAATGCCTCGATATTTCTTAATATCATATAGAGTAAAAAAAATAATAAAATTATTATTAATGTATATTTAGAAGGAAGAATTAATTCCTTCTTTTTTATGTATATAATAGTCATTATAAACAAATATATTAATCCTATAATAAGAAATATAAATAGAAGAGGGTTGTACCTAAATGCTTGATAAAAATCAAATCTTATAAGAGAATGAATCATTCTTGTGCCACCGCATCCGGCACAATATATATGTAGGTAGTTTAGAAAAGGACATTTATAGTGAATCTTTTCTAATATAAGAACCCAAATAAAAGCTAAAACTAAAGAACAAAAAATTAAAAAGCCCATCTTTGCAGAGGGCTTTTTATTAGTATGTACTATTATTAACTGTTTCAGCAAAATCTGCAACAAATCCTAATGCAGTAAGTAAGATTAGAATTACTAATCCAATTGCAGAAATAATAATACCAGCGATTGCTAGACCTTTACCACTTCCACCGTAATCTTTAGCCTTAACAGCTCCAATAATTGACAAAATCAAACTAACAACATTAAAGCTTCCGCAACATAATAAAGTTGAAACTAATGATACTACAAAACCAGCAATTGCCAATCCATTAGATTGATTTTGAGCTGGAGCATTATTAACAACAACTTGTTGTGTTCCTGGTTGTGCTTGATTTGCATTTTGCATAGCTCCACAATTTGGACAAGCTACAGCATTTTCTGGTAATTCACTACCACAACTAATACAAAATTTAGCCATTCTCATAACACCTCTCTCTATATATAAATTATATATTATATATAAATGATAATCAACATTTTTTATTATATATATTTACAAACTTCGACAATAAGTTTGTCCTTTTTGGTTTTCTTTTTAGAACCAACAAATTTGTACTTTCCATATTTCTTAATACTAAATACATCATTTTCTTTTAATTTATAGTCAGGATTACTTAGATAATCATAGTTAATCATAATAGCCTTTTTACTAATTAAAGAATTAATTTCACTTCTAGGAGTGTGAATTATACTAGAAATAACTGTATCTATTCTTGTACTAGATACAATTAATTCTGTTTTTTTATATTCTCTTTCATAGTCCACAAACTTATCTATATCAATTTCATTAAGCTCAATTCTACTATTTTTTATACAATTAAAATTACTCTCAAAATAATTTCTCAAAATAGGTAATATATAAACATAATATTTATTATTTATGATAAGTATATCTCCAAATAAATCCTGTGAAATATTTAAAGAGTACATAGTACCTAAAATATCTTGGTGTCTTAATGGTTGCTTAGACTTAATTTCATATAAGAGAACTTCTGGAATATTTTTTTTATAGACAATATTCTTTTCACTATCTTTATAAGGATAATAAATATGATATTCATTTTTTCTTAGTTTAGACTTAACTTTATTAAGTTCCATAGGATTTAAAAAATAAGTATATCCTATATTATTAAATCTAGTTAAATTTTTTTGAATAAAATACATAATAATCACTTCTCAAATATAATTATATCATTTTATAAAAAGAAAAATAGTACCTAGAGTACTATTGCTAATTATAAATATTTTTTTAATTTTTCAACATACTTTTCTTGGAACTTAACGTATCTATCACATATTTTATGTATAGAATCATCCATCTTTTTATGATTTAGAATTTTTCTTCCTTCAATTATCCCCATAGTAGTACCATTAATAAGAAGATCAGATAATTTAGATATACTTGTATCAAGAATAGTATCTTTTTCTATTCCCAACCAAGCCATTACTTTTTCCACATCATTTACCTCATGTATTTCCTCATCACTATACTCTCGATATAATTCTTTTATTTCTTCTGATACATCTATATAGCAATCATTAAACTCTACTAAAAAATCGTGGAATTCTTTATTATCAGTTTTCTTTAAAATCATATCAATTGCTTGAATAGCCATACTACAACCTTTATTTAGTTCATCTAAAATATTAATATTATTATCCATTTTATCCCTCCATAAAATATTATTATCTATAATTGACAAATCATACATTAAAAATTAAGATATTATTAGAAGGTGATAGTATGAAAAAAGGTATATCTCTTGCAACTATGATAATAGAAAAATCTCTAGATGAAGATATTGAATTTGAGATTGCATCACTACTAAGAGAAATATCAACATATACATATGAAAAACCAACTTTTAATAATGAATTAAATAGTTTTATATCAAAGTTAACCGAAGACCAAATATTAACAATAAAAGGATATACTGGACTAGAATCAAAGAAGATAAATGCTATATTAAGAAATAATTGGAACTATGAAGAGCATGGATTAAAAACAAGTGACGAAGAACATAAACTATATCAAGATATAGCTATAATTGATAAGTTAATAGATTCATATCCTAAAACAAAAAATGCTTTTATTGTATATAGAGGCACACCACTTGATTCTCTAAAAAAATATGGAATAAATACCCTTGAAGATATAATGCATTTAAAAGGAAAATTTATGTATGAAGAGGGATTTACATCAACATCAATAGAAGAAAAAGAATCATACTTTAAAAAAGAGGTTTACGGAAAGATTAATAATATAGAAATAAAATACATTATTCCACCAAATTCTCAAGATGGAATACCATTAACAACAGAAGAATTAAGTTATTCAACAAATCAACAAGAATATCTCATTGAAAGACATTCTTTGTCTAAAGTAATAGATGTAGAGATAAATGATAATACCGCAGTAATAACAGCTTTATTGATACCTAAAAGTATTTGGAATAAAAATATAAAATCAAGTGATAAAAAAGAGGTAAAAAAATGAAAAAAATTACATTAGTGATTGAAGGTATGAGTTGTAGTGGTTGCTCTAATGGGTTAGAAAAATATTTAAATAAACAAGAAGAAGTTATATCAGCTTCAGTAAATTTAGTATTAAAAACTGCGACTATAACATATACAAATAAGATAGGAAAAAAGGAATTAGAAAAATACATAGAAGAAGCGGGCTTTAAATCAGTAGGAGAAGAAATTCAGGTTAATAAAGATAAAAAAACAAATATAACTCCACTGATAATATATGGAATACTTGCTGTTTTAATAATGTATATTACAATGGCTCACTCTTTAAAATTACCAGAAATAATTAATATGGAAAAGTATCCAAAACAATATGCAATAGTACTACTATTATTAACAACAGCATTTATTATATATGCATTTGATATTATAAAAAGTGGTATAAAAAGTCTAATTCATTTAATGCCAAATATGGATACCTTAATAACACTAGGAGTTTTTTCAAGTTATATATATAGCTCATTTTCAGTAATAATGGTATTATTAGGAAAAAATAATTATCTTCATAGTATTTATTTTGAATCAACAATATTTGTTATTTATTTCATAAAATTAGGAAGATTTATCGTTGGAAAAAATAGAGATAAAACAGAGCAAGATATTAAAGATTTAGTAAGAATTACTCCAAATAAATCTCATCTGAAGACAGAAGAAGGATATATAGATGTAACAATAGATGAGATAAAAAAAGAAGATTTATTAATATGCTTACCAGGAGAAAAAATTGCTGTAGATGGTGAAATAGTAGAAGGAAGTACTACTATTGATGAATCACTAATAACAGGTGAGTCACAACCGGTATTCAAAGAGGTTAAATCCAAAGTAATTGCTGGAAGTATAAACCATGAAGGAAAAATAATATATAAAGCAGAAAGAATAGGAAAAGAAACTACAGTTTCTGAAATCGTAAGACTAGTAGTACAAGCAACAAGCGAAAAAAATAAAATCACAAGAATTGTGGATAAAATATGTTCTTATTTTGTACCAACAATAGTAATTATTGCCATAATAACTTTTATTATTAATTTAATTATGTTTAAAGATGTTTCATTAGCATTAATTAGATTATCAACAGTACTCATAATTGCCTGCCCATGTAGTCTTGGACTAGCAACTCCACTTGCATTAGTAGTTAGTATTTCAAATTCAGCAAAAAAAGGTATTTTAATCAAAAATAGTGAGGTTCTTGAAGTTGCTACTCAAATTGATACAGTAGTATTTGATAAAACAGGAACTCTAACATATGGTTTACCAACAGTTTCAAAAATAATCATTCATGTTGAAAAAGAAGAAAAAGAAATATTAGAACTGCTAGCATCTATAGAAAAATATAGTAATCATCCTTTAGCTAAAGGAATAAATAATTATGCAAAGAAAAATAAAATAAAAGTAAATGATAATTTAATAACAGAGGACTTAGTAGGCTATGGAGTAAAAGCTAAAGATGATGAAAATGTATATTATGCATGTAATAAGAAATTACTAAAAAAATTAGATATTTCTAATTCATATGAAGATGAAGAATTATTATTATCACAAGAAGGAAATACAGTTATATACTTAGTTAGAAATAAGAAAATTATTGCATTAATTGGATTAAAAGATACAATAAGAAAAGAATCAAAAAGATTAATAGAAAATTTAAAAGAAAGAAATATTAATGTATTATTATTATCAGGAGATAATGAAGTAACAACAATGAAAATAGCAAATGACTTGAATCTTTCAAAAGAACAAGTATATTCAGGACTATCTCCAAAAGAAAAAAATAAAAAAATTAAAGAAATTATAAGTGAAGGACACAAAGTAATGATGGTAGGAGATGGTATAAATGATGCTCCATCTCTAAAATCTGCAACAATAGGTGTTTCATTAAATAGTGGAACAGAAATAGCATCAAATGCAGCAAGTATTGTAATTACGAATAATAATTTAATGAAAATAAATGATATTATTTTAATTAGCAAGAAAACTAAAAGAATAATTAAAGAAAATTTATTCTGGGCATTTATATATAATTTATTGATGATTCCTCTAGCAACAGGTTTAATTACAAAAATTACTATTAATCCAATGATTGCTTGTATAGCAATGATCGTTAGTAGTTTAACAGTAACAATAAATAGTTTAAGATTAAAACAAAAAAAGTAGATATATTTAAAGAAAAATGTTATAATATCGGAATAAAAAAGAGGTGACTAATCTATGAAGAGAGTAATCATAGGTATGAGTGGTGGAGTAGATAGTAGTGTTGCAATAATTCTATTAAAAGAAATGGGCTATGAAGTAGTAGGAGTAACCTTTAAATTTATAGATGATTTTGATACAAAAGATGCAGAAGAAGTTGCCAAAAAGCTTTCTATCGAACATCATGTTATAGATTATAGAGATAAATTTAAGAACAAGGTTATAGATAAATTTATAAACGATTATTCTTGTGGATTAACACCAAATCCATGTATAAATTGTAATAGGGTATGTAAATTCAAATATCTTTTTGAAAATATGAAGAAGTATAATTGTGATTATATCGCAACAGGTCACTATGCAAAAATAAAAGATAGCAAGATATATAGAAGTATAGATTTAAATAAAGATCAATCATATTTCTTATATAATTTACCAAAAGAATATTTATCTAAGATAATCTTTCCACTAGAAGGAATAGATAAGAATAAGGTAAGAGAAATAGCTGCTAAAAATAATTTAGTAGTTGCTAATAAAAAAGATTCTTATGATGTTTGTTTTATAAATACATCATTCAAAGACTTTATAAGTAAGAATACAAAGACTGCTCCAGGAGAAGTAATAGATGTAAAAACAAATAAAGTAATTGGCAAACATAAAGGATTAGAAAACTATACAATTGGTCAAAGAAAAGGACTAAATATTGGTGGCACAGAAGATAAAATGTTTGTTGTAGGAAAAGATGTAAAGAAAAATATTCTTTATATAGCATTTGGAACTGATAATGATTACTTAATTTCAACATCTTGCCTAGTTAATAATATCAATTATCTTGGAGATGAGAAGGTAACCAAATGTACAGCAAAATTTAGATATAGGCAAAAAGATATTCCAGTAGAATTAGAATGGCTTGATAAGGAGGTATTAGTAAAATATCCACAAGGTGATAGAGCAGTAACACCAGGGCAATCATGCGTATTCTATAATGGTGATGAATGTTTAGGTGGCGGAATAATAAAAGAAGTTAGAAAAGATAATAAAAAATTATGGTATCTGTAATTAATACTCAGTAAGGGGGAGTGAGTATAATGACAAAAGAAGAATTAAACAAGAAATCAACAAAAAATGTATACAAAGAGTTTAATAGTATAATTAATAGTGTCATAAAACATTATAATTATCTATATTTAGGAACTGATGAAATATCAGATATTATTATTAATGTAATAGAAAACACAAAAAAGACTTATACAGGTAAAATGTCATATGAAAAATATCTTACTATAGAGTTAAAAAAGTATTTTAATAAAATGATAAAAGACTTAGTAAGTGACAAGGAAAAGAAAATTGAATTGTTATGCAATTTTATCAACAAAAGAATATCTAAAAGTAAAGATGTTAAAGAAAATCTTGAAGAATTAATCGAATTTGATAAATTTTTATTAGAAACTGAGATAGTTATAGAACCAGAAGATTTAGTAGTGTTATTAGAAAAGAATAGAACATTATCTGATATATTAGATTCAATATTTAATAAGTATAAGAAGTATATAACTAAAGGAAAGATAGAAGAAATTTTCTCTAATCAGAGAATTATTGCAATTATAGAAAATTATTGTGTTATAAAAAATATAGAAATAAGTGAAGATGAATCAACTGATATTTATAAAAACTATAGTTCTTCCGATAGTGTAAGAGAGTATTTAAATGAGATTGGTAGAATAGAATTACTAACACCAGAAGAAGAAAAAGAATTAACAATAAATGCAAAAGAAGGTAACAAATACGCTAGGGAAAGAATAATAGAAGGAAATCTTAGATTAGTAGCAAGTGTTGCCAAAAGATATTTAGGACGAGGATTACCTTTTCTTGATTTAATCCAAGAAGGAAATATTGGATTAATGAAAGCAATAGATAAATTTGAACCATCATATGGCTTTAGATTTTCAACATATGCAACTTGGTGGATAAGACAAGCAATAACAAGAGCCCTTGCTTCATCGTCAAGAAACATAAGAATTCCAGTTCATATGGCTGAAAAAGTTAGAAAATATAAAACAAAACAAATGGAATTAGCATCAATGCTAGGTAGAGAACCAACTATAGAAGAGATGATGGAAGAATTAAATCTATCTAGAGATAATGTAATTGAATTACATAATTTGGCAAATGATACAATAAGTCTAAACTCAAAGATAGATGTCACTGAAGACGAAAGTGAATTAATAGAATTTATTCCATCAGAGGAAGAAACCCCAGAAGAATTATTTGAGAAAAAAGATCTTAGAAAACTATTGATGCAATTATTAAATACAGCAAATTATAAAGAAAGAGACAGAGAAGTATTATTATATAGATTCGGTCTAAAAACAGGGGTACCAATGACACTTAATGAGGTTGGTGAAAAATTTAATATTACAAGAGAAAGAGTAAGACAGATTGAAGCAAGAGCATTAAAAATAATAAGATATAGAAAAGATACACTAGGATTATTATCATATTCAGATAGTCCGAATGAATCACAGGCTAATATTGGTAAATATAAAAGTAATTATGTTAAAAAACCAAGAGAATTTAAAAACTACTTAAAAGAAAATAAGATGGTAGAACAAGAATCTCCAAAGGCATCTAACATAAGAACAATATATAAAACACTTTCTAGTTATTCAGAAGAACAAATAGATCATGCAATATCATTACTAACAGAAGAAGAAAAAAGAATATTAAAAATAAGATATGGAGGAGATCTTCATAAACCAGTACAAACCAAACTTACAGAAAAAGAGTCATACCAGTTTTATGGAAAAGTTGTACCAAAACTAAAAGCAATTCTGCAAAAAGAAAGACAACAAAATGTGGAATATACTTTTAATAGTAAATTTGAGTCTGACTTAAACGCAATTTATGAAAAAATAAGTGGATCAAAAATAATTACAGCAAGTCAATGTTTAATAATAATATATTACCTATCATCAAAAGAACATGCTGATGAAATAAGAGGTAATAGTTTTAAAGAGCTATTTGAAGAAGCGAAAAGAGCATTAGCAATTACTGGTTGTAATGATGATTTATTAAATATATTTATAGAATATATTGGACAAGATGATGACTCAAAAAAAATGTTAATAAAGTAAAATAAATAGGAGGTAAATTATGAATCAAGATAAAATTGGTAATTTTATAAAATCAATTAGATTAGATAATAATTTAACTCAAAAAGAATTTGCTGATAAATTGGGAGTTACTTATCAAGCTGTATCTAAATGGGAAAACGGAAAAAATATTCCAGATATCGCAGTATTAAAACAAATATGTGATGAATACAATATTGATATTAATGAGATATTAAATGGAGAAAAAAAAGAAAAGAAAAATAAAAATATAATTAAAATAATAATTCCTATATTAATAATTATAGTGGTTATTATCCTGTTAATATTATTACTAAATAAGAATAATAAAGACTTCGAATTTAAAACAATATCATCAAAATGTAGTGATTTTAAAATAACAGGAAGTGCTGCATATAACAAAGATAAAACATCCATTTATATTTCAAATATAGAATTCTGTGGAAATAATTCAGAAGAAAAATATAAAAAGATTAATTGTAAATTATATGAAAATAATAATGACACAAAGATAAAAATAAGTGAGTGTAAAGAGAAAAAAGATATTAATATTGTAGAGTACTTAAAAGATACAAATATAAATGTTAATAATTATAATTCAACATGTAAAAGACTAACTTCCAATACACTAATATTAGAAATATATGCACTAGATAATAATAACAAAACTATTACATATACTATACCAATAAAATTAAATGATAACTGCAAACAAGGATAATATCCTTGTTTTTTATGGAAAAAAAAAGAAAAAAAAGGTATAATTATTTTAGGTGAAGTATTATGAAAAAGGTTTTAAGTATAATATTAATATTAACAATGATTATATCTATTACAGGATGTACTATCTCAGATGATATAAAAGATTCTGATAAATTTAAAGAAGAGTATGAATCACAAAATGGAAAAAAATCAAAATCAGGAAAAGAATATAGAAAAGTATCAATTCCAGAAGATAATCCATTTGTATATGCAACAGCAGAAGAAATAATTAAAAAGATAGATAATAAAGAAACATTTATTGTTTACTTTGGATTTAGTACATGTCCATGGTGTAGAAGTGTTATAGAAGAATTAATTAAGTGTGCAAATGATAGTGATGTAGATAAAATATATTATGTAGATATAAAAGATATAAGAGATACAAGAGAAATAAATAAAGATAGCGAGATAGAAACAACAAAAGAAGGTACTAAAGGATATATGGAATTATTAGACAAATTAGATGAAGTATTAGATGAATATACAGTAACGGTGACAGATTCAGAAGAAGATGAAATAAGTCTAGAAGAAAAAAGAATCTATGCCCCTAATTTAGTCGCAGTAGTAAATGGTAAAGCAACTAAATTAGAAGATGGAATAAGTAATAAACTAACTGATCCATATATGGAACTAACAGATGAAATAAAAAAAGATATCTATGGGAAGTTCAAATGTGTATTTAAATGTTTAGAAGAGGCTGAAACAGTATGTACAACAAAGGCATGTTAACACAAAGGCATGTTAACACTTGAAAAAAAATGCAAAGTGTGATATAATTGCGCAGATAGAACTAATTTTGGGGTGGTTTTGTATGCAAAAAAGAAATTATAAGGATACTGTCATTTCAATTATAGATGCTAAAGGAACTGAAACATCAATTGATTCATCACTTAATGATGCAAAACATGTTTCAGCATATCAAAGATTTGTCAGTCAATTAGACTTTGATTTTTTAAATATTAAAAAATACATGTGTAATATAAAGACTGCTGGAACAGTTACAGGATTTGATATTTCAAAACATATAGGTGCAGATGGAAATATTGTTTTCTTTCATACTGATGTCCGTAATAGTTTTAAGGGTATTAAATCAGCATCAGTTATAGTTCCAAAAGTAAGAACACCAGAACAAGATGATAGACTAGTAAAACTTTTATATGATTTGAAGAGAGAAAAATTTGAATTATATATAGGGGAAGTAGAAAGAAAAAAACCAAAAGGAAAAGTAATATATAATAGATTAAAATATTCAAAATAAATAAGGAGAAAAAATGGTAGACGATAATAGATTTAAAGAAATTGTAATTACAATAATTGATTCTGATGGAAAGGAAATTGATACAGAGAGACATCAAAATGAAAGTACACACCCTCAAGTATTTACGAGAATTGAACAAGAACAAATTCCGGGATTATTTGAAAATTACAAATTAGATGTTAGAAGAAGTAGTGGATTTGAATTAGCGGGATTCGTTGCAGCTAATAATTATTGCGTTTTCTGTCCTACTAATATCAATAATGATAAGCAGATGATATTATTCTTACCTAAAGTTCCAACACATGAGCAATGTGAAAAAGTAAAAGAGATATTATCTAAAATGAGGGGATCTGAATTATATGCAATGGTTTGTTCATTTAAAAAGAGAAACTCACCAACTGTATTAAGTACCTCATTATCATCATCAGATGGTGACTTTATGAAAACATACACAAAGATTATTCAATATTTAGATAAGGTTGAAATGTTAGATTCAATGCTTACTGATAAAGAAACAAAAGAAACAAATATTGAAGAAGTATCACGTAATAACCCAAAACAAGGATAAAACATAAAAAATAATAATCTATTTAATTAAAAATTTTCAATAATAGTAGATTAAAGTTAAGAAATATATATTAAAAGAGAAAAAAGTGATTATTCATTAATCACTTTTTTAATTTGATGCTATAATATAGCTATAAGGAGGTAAAAAATGAAAAAACCATTTTTACTATGTATACTAGATGGGTGTGGAATAGCACCTAAAGGAGATTATAATGCATTTGATAATGCTTATAAACCAACATTTAATAAAATAATGGAAGAATTTCCTCATACAATATTAGAAGCTTCAGGTCAACCAGTAGGTCTTCCTAAAGGACAAATGGGAACCAGTGAAGTAGGACATATGAATATAGGTGCAGGTAGAATATGTTATCAATCTCTTGAAATGATTAATAGATCAATAGAGAGTGGTGAATTCTATAAAAATGAAAATATATTAAAAGTAATTAATCACACAAAAGAAAATAATTCTAAATTACATATAATGGGATTAATAAGTGATGGAGGAATTCACTCCCATACATCCCATTTACTAGCAATCGTAGATATGTGTAAACAACAAGGAATAAAAGAAATATATTTCCATTTGTTCACAGATGGAAGAGATACTGGAATTCATACTGCACAAGAGTGGATAAAGAAGTTAGAAGATAAAATAGATGAAACTTCTCTTGGAACAATAACAACTATTTCCGGAAGATATTATGCAATGGATAGAGATAATAACTATGATAGATTAAAACTTGCATATGATGCTATATGCTATGGAATAGGAGAAGAATATAGTTCTGTTAAAGAATGTATAGAAGATCAGTACTCAAAAGATATCACAGATGAGTTTATTAAACCAAGTATTATCAATGATGGTAAACTATCTGATAATGATGGAATAATAGTTTGGAATTATCGTCCAGATAGATTGAGAGAAATGTTTACAGCCATAACAAATCCAGATGAAGTACCAATGGAAACAACAAAATATAATAATATAAAATTTGTTTCAATGATGCCAATCAATGATACTGTAAAAGGATTAACTGCTTTTGAACATCAAGATATTAACAATGGAATAGGAGAGTATCTTGCTAATTTAGGATATTCACAATTAAGAATCGCAGAAACAGAAAAATATGTTCATGTAACTCATTTCTTTGATGGAGATAAAGATATAGAACTACCAAATGCAAAGAAAATATTAATTCCATCACCAAAAGTAGCAACATATGATTTAAAACCATCAATGAGTGCAGAAGAAGTAACAACCAGTTTACTAGAAGAACTAGATAAAGATTATTTAGATTTTATAGTATTAAACTTTGCTAATGGAGATATGGTAGGACATACAGGAGTATATGAAGCTGCAAAAGAAGCAGTAGAATTCATGGATACTTGTCTAGAAAAAATATACAAAAAGATCCAAGAAAAAGAAGGAACAATGATAATTACAGCTGATCATGGAAATTGTGATGTAATGATGAATGAAGATGGAACGGTATGTACAACACATACAACGAATCCAGTACCATTCGTGGTAACTAGAAAAGGTTTTGAATTAAAAGAAAGAGGAAAACTTGCTGATATTGCTCCAACAATTCTAACATTGATGGATTTACCAATACCAGTAGAAATAAGTGGTGACTCATTAATTAAGTAATAAGAAATTCTTATTACTTTTTTATATTATTATGATGAATAAAGATATAAAAATATGATATAATTAATAAAGGTAAGAAGGTGACTAAATGGAAGAAAAAAATAAACCAACAGTAGATGAAAATGCGTTAGAAAATCGATGCCCATCATGTAAAGCATCAATTAAATTTAATCCATCAGTAGGTAAGTTTAAATGTGAATATTGTGGAAGCGAGTTTACATTAGAAGAAATGAAACAACATAACGATAATGCATCAACAGATGAAAAAAACAAGCCAAAAGAAGAAAAAAAAAGTAAGGATAATTATGATGGATACGTATCATATCATTGTGAAAGCTGTGGAGCAGAAATAGTAGCAGATGAACAAACTGCAGCAACATTCTGTGTGTATTGTGGAAATACAGCTATACTAAAAAGTAAATTATCAGGTGAGTTTGCACCAGATAAAATGCTTGTATTTAAGAAAGATAAACAATCATCAATCACTGCATTTAAGTCTTTAGGAAAAGGCAGACCTCTTATGCCGAGAGATTTTAATAGTGAAAAAAACATAGAAAAGATTAGAGGAGTATATATACCATTCTGGTTATATGATATCAATGTATCTGGTGATTTAAATATGACTGGTGAGATAATAACAAATTGGACAAGCGGAAATACTCATTATACAAAAACTGACAAATATAGAGTAGTACGTGGTGGTTCAATGGATTATAGAAATATTCCAGTAGATGGTTCATCAAGATTTGATAATAATATAATGAATAGTATTGAGCCATTTAATTTTGCTGAATTGGTTCCATATAATCATGCATATCTATCAGGATTCTATGCTGAAAGATATGATGAGTCTGGGGATAAAACATATCCTGAAGCTTCTCTAAGAGCAGTAAATTCAACAAGAGAAAGATTAAAAAATGATACAACAAGATATACAACAAAAATTGTAACAGGCGATACACTTAAAGCAACAGAAACAAAAAAACAATATGTTTTACTTCCTGTATGGATGGTTAATGTAAAATATAAGGATAAAATGCATATATTTGCAATGAATGGTCAAACAGGAGAATTCATTGGTAATATTCCACTAGATGTAGGAAGGGCAGTACTGTATTTTGCAATAATATTTGTAGTAACTTTCATTACAATAATAATTGCAAGCTATGTATGGTTCAAAATAGGAGGATAAGTCAATGAAGAGAATTAAATATTTATTAATAATTATATCTTTATTCTTAATTGGAATAGTAAGTGTTAATGCCAAGATACCTGAAACAAAAACCAGAGAAGAATCAGAAAACTTAGGTGTAAATAAAAAATGGACAATTACTGCAGAAAACAAAGATAATGTATTAAAATCAAAATATGTAAATGCCGAAGATAAAATATATGATTTTTCAGATGTACTTACAGAAGAAGAATATGAAAAATTAAAAAGTGCAGCAACTGAATTCAAAAATCATACCAATATGGAAATTGTAATATTAATAGATAATTTACCATATTCATATGATAAGATGAATGAAGATTATGCAGCTGATTTCTATGATTATAATGACTTTGGATTAGATTTAGACAAATATAGTGGAGTATTACTATTTAGAAATACATATGAAAATGATCCATATTATGATATATATACATTTGGAAATGCTCAGTTATATTTTAGTAAATCAAGGTTAGACAGAACTCTAGATAATATTTATGATAATTTACATGATAAAAATTATTATAGTGGATTTAGTAGATACATATCAGAAATGAGAACTTATTATGATAATGGAATACCTGAAGAAATGAAAGGCTATACAGTTGATGATAATGGATATCTACAGGCACCACCAGTAGAACCTCCAAAATATCATGCTCCTATAGGATTGGCAATTCTTATTGCAAGTGTTGTAAGTACAATTATAATAGTTATAATGGTAGGAAAAAATAAAATGGTAATGAAAGCAACTCAGGCTGAAGAATACATAGATAGTAAGAGTATAAACATATCAAATAAAGAAGATACTTTCATATCATCACACACAACACACTACACAACTTCATCAAGCAGTAGTAGTGGAGGACATTCAAGTGGTGGAAGTTTCCATTCAAGTAGTGGTTCATCAGGTGGAGGTCACTCAAGTGGCGGAGGCCGTCACGGATAAAAAAATAAAAATTTCATATTATTTTCACAATTGAAGTATATTATCTATATAAGTAATTATAAATGAGGTGATAAAATGGAAAAAAAGGAAAAGAAAAAATCAACAACAAAAAATATTTGCCTTTATACGGTAATAGTATTATTTATAATAGCTATATTTATTGCATTTGTTATTGCACTAAATAATATAGGGCTAATTAAATTTGATGCTCTTCCAACTCGTAAAAAGGCAGAACTAACATACACAGAGACAAATAATAAACAAAAAGAAGGAATATACATTACAGATGTTTCAGAGATAGTAGAAGAAGTAATGCCTTCAATTGTTTCAATAACAAGTAAAACACTAGTATCATCAGGAAATTTTGGACCAAGTTTCTTTAACAATAATCAACAACAATATGCTGAAGGGGCAGGTTCTGGAATAATTATAAGTAAAACGGATGATGAACTATTAATATTGACAAATAACCATGTAGTTGATGGGGCAGAAGAATTATCAATCCAATTTGTTAATGGTAAGAGTGTAGATGCAAGAATAAAAGGAACATCAGAAAGAAAAGATGTTGCTATCGTATCTGTTAAATTAGCAAATTTAGATAATGAAACATTATCAGTAATAAAAATTGCGACAATTGGAGATAGTTCAAAACTTAAAGTAGGAAATGGAATAATCGCAATAGGAAATGCTCTTGGTTATGGACAATCTGTAACTACAGGAGTTGTAAGTGCGTTAGATAGAGAAGTAACAATTGACGATGTTTCTACAAAGATGATCCAAATTGATGCTGCAATCAATGGAGGAAATAGTGGAGGAGCATTATTAAATAGTGCCGGAGAAGTTATAGGAATTAATTCTGTTAAGTATTCATCAAATAGTTCAGCATCAGCTAGTATTGAAGGAATGGGATTTGCTATTCCAATCACAGATGTAAAAGACATTATTGAAAAACTAATGAATGGAAAAAATGATGAAGGTGGAGGAACTATTGGAATTGCAGGTAGAATAATAAATGAAGAACAAAGTAAGAGTCTTAACTGCCCAACAGGTTTCTATATAACAGAAGTAACACAAGGATCAGGTGCAGATAAAGCAGGATTAGAAAGAGGAAATATAGTTACAAAAATAGAAGGAAAAGAAGTAAAAGGTCTTTCTACTATTAAAAGTATAACTAATAATAAAGAAAAAGGTGACAAAATAAAATTAACTGTTAGTTACCTAGAAAAAAATGATTATAAAGAAAAAGAAGTAGAAGTTACTTTATCTTAAAAATATCCATTTATTGGATATTTTTAGTTAGGAGATAAAATGGAAGAGGAAATATTTAAAAAAAGTGAAATAAATACTGATATATTAATTGAATATGGATTTAAACAAATTAATGACTCTTATTACTATGAAGAATTAATAGTAAACAACAACTTCAAAGTAGAAATAATATATAAAAATGACAAAATAAAAGGAAAAATAATAGACAATGAAATAGGTGAAGAACTACTTAATTATCGAGTAGAAAATATCACAGGTGAATTTATAAATAATATAAAAAATGAGTATATAAAAATTTTAAAAGATATTAGAAAAAAGTGCTCAAAAACAAATAGTTATATTTCTAATCAAGCAAATAGAATAGCTAATAAAATAAATGAAATATATGGTGATATCCCAGAATATTTGTGGAAAGATGATGTAAATTCAGTATTTAGAAATCCAAATAATAAAAAATGGTATGGAATAATAATGTATATTAATAAAGAAAAATTAGGAGCAGAATCAAAAAAAGTAGAAGTTATGAATGTTAAATTACCACAAGAAATGATAGAAAGCTTACTAAAAAGAAAAGAATTCTACAAGGCATATCACATGAATAAAAAATATTGGATAACGTTTATACTAGATGAATCACTATCAGATGAAGAAATAGTTAAACTAATAGAAATAAGCCACTCATATACAGTTAAAAATAATTAACTATGGTATAATAAAGGAGGTGATTTTGTGGAAATAATTATAGGAAAAACAAGTGGTTTTTGTAATGGAGTAAAATACACAGTTGTTAAAGCTAATGAAATGATAGACAAATATAAAGAATTATTCTGTTTAGGACAAATAGTTCACAATGAAAGAGTAATAAAAGATCTAGAAGAAAAGGGAATGAAAACAATAAATAGTATTGAAGAATGTCCAAGTAATTCTAGGTTGATTATTAGAGCCCATGGAGAAGTAAAAAGCGTCTATGAAGAGGCTAACAAAAGAAATATTGAACTAATTGATCTAACATGTGGAAAGATAAAAGTAATAAGAAACAAAATAAGTAAAAAAGTGGATGATCATTTTATTATAATTATTGGAAAAAAGAATCATCCTGAAACATTAGGTGTTCAAAGCTTCTCAGGACAAAATTCATATATCCTAGAAAATAAAGAAGATATAGAAGATTGTTTAAAGAAACTCGAAAAAAGTAAACTAACAAAAGTATTTGTTGTATCACAAACAACATTTAATAGTGAAAAATTTGATTTTTTAGTAGATATAATATCAAAAAAGAATAAATATGAAATAGATGTAGATAAAACAATATGTAATGCAACAAGTGATAGACAAAAAGAAACAGAACAGTTATCAAAAGATGTAGATTTAATGATTATAGTTGGTGGAAAAAACAGTTCAAATACAAAAGAACTTGAAGTTATTTCCACAAAAAATTGTGCAAAAGTATATTTAGTTCAAAATTACAAAGATTTACAAGATATCATAATAACAAAAGAAGATAAAATAGGCATTATGGCTGGAGCCTCAACCCCAGAAATAGTAGTAGAAGAAATAATAGAATATTTAAAAGGAGTATAAAATGAAAGAATTATTAAAACAAATTGAAAACTACAAACCATTAAATGAAAAAGAAATCCAAGATAAAAAAGTAATTATTGATTTTATGAAGAAAAATACTAACTGCTTACTAAGAGAGAATGAGATAGCCCATTTTACAACATCTGGATGGGTAGTAAATAAAAAAAGAGATAAAGTATTAATGATATATCATAATATCTATGATTCATGGGCATGGGTAGGTGGACATGCGGATGGAGATAGTGATTTATTACATGTAGTAAAAAAAGAAATAGAGGAAGAAACAGGAATCACTAAATTAAATCAATTATATGATGGCATATATGGACTAAATATTCTAACAGTAGAAGCACATAAAAAAAGAGGAAAACAAGTAAATGCTCATCTTCATTTTGATATTGAATACTTATTTGAAGCAGATGAAAATGATAAATTATCAATAAAAGAGGATGAAAATAGTAATGTAGGTTGGGTTCCATTAGATGAAGTAAATAATTATACAACAGAAGAAAAGATGAAACCAATATATAGTTATTTGACTGAAAAGTTAAAAATGATAAAAAAATAAAGAAAAAGTGTTGACATTCTTAATATTTCTAGTATAATTAAGAATGTCTACTTTATTTAGTCGTAGCTTGGTCTTTCGGAAATTTATGGCCGAGGTTCGATTAATATTTTATGCGGATGTAGTTTAATGGTAGAACCTCAGCCTTCCAAGCTGACTACGTGGGTTCGATTCCCATCATCCGCTCCATTTGAAGACAACTTACGGACTAATTAAAGTTCGTAAGTTTTTATTTTGTCCGTAGTCAGGCTTGGAAAGGATTGTTCTACCAAATATAAAGATAATGTTCTCTTTCTAGGAAGGAGGACATTTTTTATGCTTGAATTTAAAATTATTGAAGAACTTAAACCTAATTCTAAACTTATAGAACATATTAAAGACTTTACTTATAAAACTAAAAAAGGAAAAGTTAAAGTTCTTCTAAATACTAATTTGCAGTTTATTGAACCAACTCTTTATCTAATTACATATCCTATTACTCTTACTATACTTGAATATAAAATAAATGAAATTAGTAGTAAACCCTTTTACATTAAAGAACATAGGCAAAAATACAACTTAAAAGAATTAGAAAAAATAATTCAAAAACGCAACTTCTAACCTTAATTAGCAAATATAAGTGAGGAAACAATTAGAGGAATATTTAAAATTAGACTTCGTAAAATAGCTTCTTTTTAAGGAAACATATGGGAAATATAATTTTTTTCATATTTAAGTGCACTTTTTTGCATCTGAGTGAGGAAACATATGAGAGGTATTTTGAAAGGAGGAAAATTATGAGATGTGGAGTTTATGTAAGAGTATCTACTGATGACCAAAGAGATAATGGCTATTCTATTGATTCACAACTTAGAATGATTAAAGAATATTGTGAAAAAAATGATTATGATATTGTAGATGTTTATAATGATGCAGGACATTCTGGAAAAGATTTAATGAGACCAGATATGCAAAGATTACTACAAGATATTAAATCAAATAAGATTGATAAATTAGTTGCTATTAAAGTAGATAGATTAACTAGAAATAATTATGATGGGTTTTGGCTTTTAAATTACTGTGAAGAACACGATGTTAAAATTGAATTAATACTTGAACCATATGATGTATCCACTGCTAATGGTGAAATGATATTTGGTATGAATTTAGTATTCGGTCAACGTGAAAGGAAAGAAATAGGAGCAAGAACTAAACGTGCTATGGAAGAAATGGCATTAGAAAAAGTACACCCTAGCAAAGCCCCTTATGGCTATATTAGAAACAAGGAAACTGGTCATTTAGAAGTAGAACCAATTGAAGCACAAGTTGTTAAAGAAATATTTGAACTGTGTAAAAAAGGTTATTCTACTAGAAATATCGCAACTATTATGAAAGATAATAATGCTTATTTAAAACAAGGTAAATGGAAAGCAGATAGAGTCTATAAGATACTTACTAATTCTATTTATATTGGTATATTTGAATATGGAAAATATAAAAGAAAACCACAAGATGTTTTAAGAGTTGAAGATTATTGTGAACCAATTATTGATACAACTACTTGGAATACTACAAGAACAAACCTTGAAAAGAATAAACATCCAAACTATGGAGAGCATATTCATTTATTTGCAGGATTAGTAAAATGTCCTTTATGTAATGAGATACTTGCTGCTAGTGAATCATTTAAAACCTATAAAGGTAATACTAAGATTTATTATCATTTAAGATGTAAAAACTCAAATTGTAAAGGTTATGGTTATCATTATAATTCAGATAAAATTGAAGATAAATTAAAAAGAATTTTAAATGAATTAACTAGATTTATGTATGATAATTCTAACGAAATAATTACTTGTAGTTCCACTAAAAGT
>CACXJP010000018.1 GCA_902768065.1 uncultured Erysipelotrichaceae bacterium | reverse complement strand
TTTAAGGAGTGATATTGTGAAATTGAGTAAGGGAAAAATTATTTTAATTATACTTGTTGTTTATTTTATTGTTTTTGCAGTTATTAATGTTAATAAAGAAAAGGATATGAATAAGAATATTCTAGATAAGGTTATTTATGTAACTGATGGTAAAGTAAATTCTAAAAATGAGGGGAAATTAGTTTTAGTAACTGGTAAAATTTCATATGATAGTTTAGTTACTTTTATGGAACTAGAGGAAGATTTTGGTACTATTAAAATTAATAGAACTGTAGAAGATTTTGTTTCTTATAAAGAAGATGATGGTGATACTGGTTATGAATGGGTTGAAAGGACAAAACCATTGGAGAATAATGATGAACATGACTATTTAAAGGAAATAGTTTCTGAGGATAAGATTTCTAAAGTAAATGTTGGAGAATTTGAATTAGATAAAAAAGGTTTATCATTAATTCCTACAGATAGCTATTATAGTGAGTCTGAGAAGATTGGTGATTTAACTACTAAAGGAATTGCTTATGAAAGAGATCCTTGGGAGGAAAATCTAGAAGAAGGAGATATAAGGCTTACATATAAATATTATGATTTAAAGAAAAATCCTTATTTATCTATTTTAGCTATACAAAAAGGTAATTCATTTGTACCTTATAAATATGATAAGAAGACAGAAGAGTATGAGGTTTTTGTAGGTAAAATTTCTAATGAAAAAGCTCTTTCTAAAGAATTGAAATCAAATGTTAAGAAAACAATTAGAGGTAAGTCTTTATTTATTATATTGATTTTAGGTATTGGAATTTTTCTTATAGTTGATAATAAGAGAGGTAAAAGTAATTAATTGTGTTATAATAATAATATGGGAGGTATTTAATATGTTTGGAAATGATAATGATCCTTTCAATCATTCTGGTAGTTCTGTAAGTAGTCACTCAGATGGGTCTTTTAGTCATAACTCTTCATCTGGAAGTTTTACTTCAAGTCATCATTCAGATGGGTCTTTCAGTCATACTTCATCATCTGGAAGTAGTAGTGTAAGTCATCATTCTGATGGGTCTTTTAGTCATAGTACAACTACTGGAGGGATAACTTCAAGTCATAATTCAGATGGTTCTGTGACACATAGTACAACTACTGGTTGGTAAAGAGCTTTTGGCTCTTTTTTCTTTACTTGGTATTTATATGGAGGTATAATTTATGTATAATGGCTTATGGAGGATTTTATGCAAAAGTATTTTAAAGATGATGATTTATCAAATTTAAAGAAAGCTTATTTTAAATTAATGAAAAAATATCATCCGGATTTAGTACAAGATGAACGTGAAAAAATGAGAAGGAATGATATTTGCGCTGAAATTAATGCTGAATATGATATGCTAGTAAAGCAATTATCTTACTCAATGGTTTTCAAAAAAACATTTGAAAAAGAAAATAGTTATAATAAGTATAATGAAATAATAAATGGCAGTATACTTGCTAAAAAGGCTTGTGAAGATATAATAGTTAAACTTCAAAAGCCAGATATTGAATATAGGTATTATCATTTCATAGAAGGTGTTGATTGGAGTGAAGATGAAGTTTTAAAGGAAATAGATGCAACAGTATTGTTATTTTGGAGAACTTGTTATGACAAACGTATTATAGGTGATGAATTTGCGAAATTATATGAATTGTGTTCTTTTAATGCTGAAAAAATGAAAAGAACGATAATGTTTTTGAGTACTGGAGCAATATCTGAAAATTCAATTCATAATAATTTACAATCTAGTAATGCTATTCCCTTTTTTAACGATAATATTGTTGTAAATAATTTACCTGATTATGATTCGTTTTTACTATTAAATAAAAATAATACTAAAAGAGAAACTTTTGAGGCTTGGATTAGTTTCTGTCAAAAACAAAGAGATGATTTTTTAACTAGATATAATGACATGATTGTAAAAAGAATATCATCATCAAAAGTAATGTAGTTAGAAAATGGATGATAAGTATCTAATATTTTTAGTGATGGGGTTATTATCGTATTAAATATTGCTTGCAATTAATTAAAAAAAGTTGTGTTGACAGAGAAATATTAGATGAAAATGTAAGGAAATTAGACTTTGAAAAATTACAAAAAATAGTTAATATTTTTGTGTTATAATTAATACAATAGGAGAAGTTAGTATGGATTTAAAAGATAAAAAGACATGGTTAACATTAGCTCAGTTGTTTGTATTTAGTGCTTTTGTTGGATATATATATGAAGTTATTTTCTATTATTTTGATATGGGCAAAATAATTAATAGGGGAACCACATTTGGTCCTTGGATTCCTATATATGGTTTTGGAATATTATTTATAACTTTAGTATGTTATAAATTTAAAAGTAAACCATTATTTGTATTTTTAGTTGGCTGCTTAATTTCAGGGATAGTTGAGTTTTGTTCTGGGTATTTCTTCTTTCATGTTTTTAATACTCGACTTTGGGATTATAATGTGGAGATACTTAATTATGGTAATATTGGTGGATATATATGTCTAAGAAGTGTTCTTCTTTTTGGAGTTAGTTCTTTATTGATAATTTTATTTGTTCTTCCTTTTTTTGAGAAGATTAATGAAAAAGGATTAAAAAAGGTTACTATAATGTCTATTGTGTTATTATCATTATTTGTGTGTGATATGATATTAAGTGGAATTGTTAGATTGATAAAATGACAAAAAGTCATTTTTTTCTTTTTTTACTTTAAAAAATTATGATAATATAGTAAAATGGTTATTGAAATTGCCCTATAGCCAAGCGGTAAGGCAGTGGACTCTGACTCCATTACGCGTAAGTTCGAATCTTACTAGGGCAGCCAATTTTATTTTTTATCCATTTTCTATATTTTTTAATAATATTTAATTTGGTTAAGAAAAGATTATTATATAGGTCGATTAAATTGACTTATTTTTATATGTAAAATTTATAAATAAAAAAGAAAACATAATAGTAAGTAAATCAATTACATTTCATTATTTTATTTTTACCAAATTTTAAAATCTTATGATATACTCTAGTTGTTTTAGAATATGCATGTTGGTAATTTGTTGCAAAGATGGGAGAACCGATATGGATTTAATAATCATAGAAAAAAGAATACAAAGGAGTGAATTTTTATATGTCTAATTATGAAAAGAAAATTAAATTTTTAAGTACCTTTTTACTAATTATGGGTTTTATATGTGCTTTTTTCTTTAGTATATGTTTAATTTGTTTGTTATTTGTAAAAGAGGTTGATTCAATTGTTTTAGTAGGTATTATTTTTGGTTTTATTTCAGTTGGATGTTTTTGTCTAAGTTATATTTCAAAAAAAAATCCAGAAAAGATTTTTTCAAATAATATAAATAATTATAATAATAATAAAAGATATTCCCAAAATTATAAAGCAGAATGGTTTTATATGGATGTTTATTCTAAATATTGTAGAAATCATAATATTAAGGAAGTTACAAGTGAAGAAGAATTAAAAAAAATATGGGCATATACACTTAATAGTCTTTCTGTTTTTTTGACGTGGTTGATAGATAATGATTTGTTTATTTATGAAGATGAAGAGATTAAAGATGAGGCAAAAAAATTAAAGGAAAGAATGGTGTCAGCAAATGAATTTTTTGCTGATAGTTGTTCTTTGTGTTTTTCAATAGATGATGTTAGAGAAAGTGCAAAGAATTTTGTTGCAGATTATTTTTATTTTGGAGAACATAAATATGGAAATTATGAAGATGATTATAATAATTTTATTAAAAATAAATTGCATAAAGATGTAAATGAAATTGTATTTGACTGGAATGAATATGAACAATTTAAACTTTTTTTAGATAAGGTTTATGATAATTATAATATAAAAATTAAAGAAGAAAAAAGCATGACAAATTTAAGTAGTCATGATACTTTGGAATCATGTATTGTAGAATTTCCTTTTTTTGTCAATGTATATAAAAATGATGATGAAGAACCATTGGAGTTAAAAGGATCTGATGCCTATAATTTTTTAAATAATAATGATATTGAAATGGTAGTAACAAATTTTAAAAATAGTTATTTATATAATTATTTTAATGATATTGGTAAAAAAATTGTCAGTATGGAAATGGAATTTACTGAAAATGGATATATTGATGTGATAATTTCTGTTAGGGAAGTATTATCTGAAGAAGAAAAGCAAATTCTTTTAAACAAAATTTCTGGTCAACTTAGTGATGGATGGGGTGAGAGTGAATTTGAGTTTAAAAAGGAATCAGGAGAAATCTATGAACTTGTTTTTTGGAAATCTGAAGATTGGAATATAAATTATGTTTAAAAAAATATATAATTATAGTATAATAAGTCTTATAAATTGGAATTAAATTGTTAATGTTTTAATTTAGTCAATTTGTTAATAAGTAATTAATATGTAAAAAGAGGTGTTTTTTATGAGCAACGAAGAAAGAATTGAATTAGCTGAATTATTATTTCCTAATATTAAACATGATAGAGATTATTATGAAAAGAAGTATCCTGAGAGAAAACTAAAAGATGGAGCAATGGTAACTAGATATGGTCCAAGTCCAACTGGTTTTGTTCATTTAGGAAATCTTTTAAGTGCTTTTGCTGATATGGTTTATTCAAGACAAACTGGTGGAAGTTTCTTTTTAAGAATTGAAGATACAGATCAGAAAAGAATGGTTGAAGGTGGAATTGAAAATATAGTTGGTGTTTTACATGACTTTGACATTCTTCCTAATGAAGGTTTCTCTTTTGGTGGGGATTATGGTTCTTATAGACAAAGTGAAAGAACTGAAATATATCAAACTTATATTAAAGATTTAATTATTAAGGGTTTTGCTTATCCTTGCTTTATGAGTGAAGATGAAATTGCTGAAATAAAAGAAGAGCAAGAAATAAATAAGGTTAAGATTGGAATATATGGTGTATATGCAGTTGATAGAGATTTATCTTTAGAAGAAGTAAAAGAACATCTTGATAATGGAGATAGCTATGTCATAAGATTAAAGAGTCCTGGTGATGCTAATAAAGAAGTAGAAGTAGTTGATTGTATTAAAGGAAAATTAAAATTTCCTGAGCATAATGTTGATACTATTTTACTTAAGAAGGACGGTACTCCAACATATCACTTTGCTCATGTAATTGATGATCATTTAATGCATACAACTCATGTTATTAGAGGAGATGAGTGGGTATCAAGCTTACCACTTCATTATCAGTTGTTTGATATATTAGGTTTTGAGCCGGTTAAATATGCTCATATTGCACCTATTACTATAAAAGATCAAGAAACTGGAAATATTAGAAAGATTAGTAAGAGAAAAGATCCTTGGTTTGGTGTTAAATATTATGATGAAAATGGTATTCCTATTGAAGCATTACATTTATATTTAGCAACTATTACTAATACTAATTTTGAAGAATGGTATCTTGCTAATAGTGATAAGACTATTGCTGACTTTGAATTTTCTTTTGATAAACAAGCTATTGGTGGAACATCATTTGATGAGGATAAGTTGGTTAATTTATGTAAAACGTATTTTTCTCGTAAAAGTGGTGAAGAAGTTTATAAAGAAACTGTTAATTGGGCAGAAAAGCATGATACAGAATATGCTAAATTATTGAAAGATAATGAAGAAGATATGATTAAGTTCTTGTCTATTGAAAAAGATGGACCTAGACCTAGAAAAGATATTGCTAAATATAGTGATGTAAAAGAAGAATTTTCTTATGCAATAGATAGTATGTTTAAAGAAGAAAATTATTCTAAAAATGAAAGTAATAAAGAATATGATACTGATCTTGTAATTGATTATATTAATAATTATTTGGATTTAGATGTTACTAATGAAGAATGGTTTAATAAGGTAAGAGAATTTGCTACTCTTAATGGTTATGCAGCTAGTCCTAAGGATTATAAGAAAAATCCTGATGATTATAAAGGACATGTTGGTGATATTTGTGAGGCGATTCGAGTAATGGTTACTGGAAGAATAAAATCACCGGACTTATTTAGTATTATGAAAGTTTTAGGAAAAGAAAGAATTTTAGATAGAATTGATTTTTATATCAATAGATAAATATTTTTAAAAACAAATAAATATCTTGTTTTATTTGTTTTTTTGTGTTATAATCTTAATTACTTTGTGAACGAAGGGGAGATGAATTTTTTTAATGGAAGAAATAGATTTAAAAGAATTATTTGATTTTTTAAAAAGTAAAATTGTATGGATTTTAGTTACTATTATTATTGCAATTGTAATTGGTAATACATATACTCTTTTGACAAGAGTTCCAATGTATAAAACAAATGTTTCTTTAGTGCTTGTTAGCGAAAAAAGTGGTGAAGGAAATACTGCATATAATAGTAGTGAACAACAACTTAATAAAAATTTAGTTGGTACTTATTCAGAAATTGTTAAATCTAAAGTTGTTTTAAATAAAGTTATTAGAAATTTAGGTTTAGGCATTTCATATAATGAATTAAAGAATAATATTGAAGTTTCTTCTGTGGAGAATACTGAGATAATTAATATTTATGTATCTAATAAAGATTCAAAAATGGCTACTTTAATTGCAAATGAAATTGCAACAGTATTTGTTGGAGAGATTAATAAATTCTACAAATTAAATAATGTTAATATATTAGATAAAGCTACTGATGTTAAGGCTCCATATAATGTTAATTATATTAAGGATAATGTTATTTATATCTTAATTGGAACAGTTATTTCATTAGGGGTATTATTTGTTATATTTTATTTTGATACTAGTGTTAAGACTAGTGAAGAGATAGAAAATAAATTTGGTCTTAATGTTATTGGTGTAGTTCCAAAGGCAAGAAAGGAGTAATTGAAGTATGAAGAAAGATTTAATTATATTAAAGAGTCCTAAGTCCTTTTTTGCAGAGTCTATTAGAAGTATACGTACTAATATTGCTTTTTCATCATTAGATGATAAAGAAATAAAAGTAATATTAATTACATCACCTGAAGCAGGTGATGGTAAAAGTATGGTATCTGCTAATTTAGCAGTTTCTTATGCTCAAGAAGGAAAGAAAGTTTTATTAATAGATGCTGACTTAAGACGTGGAAGACAACATGAGATATTTGAAATAATGAATATTGCTACTGGTGGTTATACAAATTTAATACTAAATTATAATAAAAGTACTAAACTTGAAAACTATATATTTCCAACATTTGATGAAAATATAGATATATTACCAACAGGACCAACACCACCTAATCCGGTTGAATTATTAGGTAGTGAAGCTAATAAGAAATTATTAGATTCCCTAAAGAAAAAATATGATATTATCGTTATTGATTGTGCTCCTGTTGTTGGATTAAGTGATTCTCTTATTTTAGCTGCATTAAGTGATATCAATTTACTTACTGTTTCTGCTAAAAAGACAAAGATGGAGAGTTTAGAACAAGCTAAAAAGTTGTTTGACCAAGCTAGTATAAAAATTGGTGGAGTTATATTAAATAATATTAATAATAATAGAAATAATTATTATAATTATTATACAAGTAGTTATTATAGTGATGAATCAAAATAAAAAATCTTCGTTATGAAGATTTTTTTTCATTACATACTAGTGTTCCAACATTTTCTCCTGTTACAACTTTAACAAGATTTCCTTTTTTATTTATATCAAATACCATTATTGGAATATTTTCTTCCATACATAAGCTAATTGCTGTTGAGTCCATAATATGTAATTCTTTGTTTAATACTTCAATATATGACAATTTATCATATCTGGTTGCGTTTTTAAATTTTTTTGGATCTTTATCATAAATTCCATCTACTTTTGTTGCTTTAATAAGAATATCTGCATTAACTTCAGCAGCTCTTAGACTTGATGCTGTATCTGTTGAGAAGAAAGGACTTCCTGTTCCACAACCAAATATTACAACTCTTCCTTTATTTAGATGTCTTATTGCTCGATCTTTTATGTAAAATTCTGCAATTTGTCTCATTTCTACACCTGTTTGTACTCTAACTGGTGCACCGATTTGTTTAAAGGCATCTCCAAGAGCTAAAGCATTCATAACTGTTCCCATCATACCAATATAATCACTTGTTGCTCTATCCATATATTCATTGCTTTTTCCTCTCCAGAAATTTCCTCCACCAACTACAATACCAATTTCGTAACCTAGATCAACACATTCTTTTACTTCTCTAGCAATTTCTAATGTTCTTTCAAAATCAATTCCATGTTTTGTTTTTCCTGCAAGAACTTCTCCACTTAGTTTGAGAATTATTCTTTTAAATTCCACGTTATCATCTCCTTTTTCTATTTTAGCATATAATATTATTTGTTGCAAAAATATATCAATTATGTTATAATATGCAGTATTTGAAAGGGGAATACATATGATTTTTAAGGAGATTGACTTTTCTTCTGAAAATGAGGAGTTACTTGCTACAATAGAAAAAAACTGTGCTATGGCTGTAAATGCTAGAAATGAAATTAGAAAAGCTGAAAGATTATTAAGTCAACAAAAAAAAGAAAATGTAGTTGAAAGGAAAGCAATATCTAATGAAAATAGTGGTGTAGAAGTCAAAATTGATGATGAATTTGAAGATATGATTAAATGTTTTAAGGTTGATTATGCATCATTAGAAAATGACTTTGATGAAGAAGATTTATTTGATTTATTACCTTCAAAAAAATCTTATAGATATAAAGATATTTTACTTAGATTAATTGCAGAATCTACAAAAGAAATAAATGAGTTAAGGGAGTTCTCTAATGAGAATGATACTACATCTGATGATTTACAGGAAATTAAAAAACTTATTCTAAATGAACAAAGAAAAATATCTTTATTAAAGGGACTTTTAAGTAAAAAAGAAGATAACAAGGATGAGGTAATTGAAGATAAAAATTCATTGATATTAGTTCCAACTACTGGTGGTAATATTAGGGTTATTTCTGAAATTGAAAATATGTCTATCGAATATATGCCTTTGTTTAAAGAATTGTTTGATTCTATAATAAATGGAACTTTTAAAGGACTTAAAGGTTTCAATAATAATAATGCTTTAAATGGAATGAGAGAAGTAAGGGGTAATGGAGTAAGAGTAGTATTTAAACGTCTTACTAAGAAAAATTATGCTATTGTAACTGCTTTTATTAAAAGAAGTAATAAAGATACAGGGTATATTGATTCATTAAAATCAAAAGTTGCTGATTTTAGACTTATTCGGGACAAAATTAAAAATAATCTTAATAATCAAGAATTTATGGCTCAAAATGATTTATATGTAGAAGAACTTTATAATGTTTTAGGTGAGGAAGAGAAAAAAACTCAACTAGGAAAGAAGGATAATTAGGATGACTTTAAGTGAAATAAAGAAAATAGTTGATGAAAAAAAAGATGAGATAAATGTAGAATATAAAGAGGATCCGGGTTTTAGCTTTTGCAATAAGTTTTTGGAGAATAATGACTATTCATCATCTGATAAATTTGTTAATATTGATATATATGAAGCTTGTAAATGTATTTATTATATTCAGAATAGAGATAATAAGACTTTAGAAGAAGTTTGTAGTTTTATTGATTCTTTTAGTGATTATTTTAAGGCAAATGAAGCAGAAGATGTAACATCCTTTATTGATATGATATTTTATTTTGCTGGTTTTAATGATGTTGATTCTATTATAGAATATTTAAATGAGAAGAGTGATCTAAAAGCTCGTTTCTTATTAAATAGGTTTAATTTTATTAATCCTGATGAAGAGCATAGCCCTGAAGAGGCACAAAATGTTAATGATGATCATAAATATTTATTAAGGATGTTAAGAAGAACTGCAGATGAATGTGATGTGGTTGCATTAATAAGAGCTGTCTGTGATAATCAAGAGTCAATGTGTTTGATTATGGCGCTAATAAATGTTCAGAAGCGTATGCAAAAAGAAAAGGATGAATTATTAACTATACTTGAGTATGGTTTTTCAATAAAAGCTGGTACTTCTGAATCAAGAAAAAAAGTGAAGGGTTATTTTAAGGATAATTATAGAACCAAGGATATTTTATCTAATATGGGTATAATTAGTTCATTTGTTACTAAGGAAAAATATGAAAAGAGTAGTCATGATAAAAATGTTGCAAGAGAAATTAGCGCTAATGATCAAGCATATGAGATGCTTTCTAAGAGTGCTAAAAGAGCGGAAATAACAGATGCTAGAAATATTGTTAAAAAGATTAAAGATGAGGGATTAAAAAATATCTTCTTAAGATTTATTTATGAGCATAATATGGAGTATTATGTTGATTTAGATGAGAGATTGCAAAGATATAGAGGTAATACTTCAACTGCTTATTTGGATGAATTAAGTAAACATAATATTGTTGTTGATTCTAATGAGGTAAAAGATTTTATGTTTAATAATCTAGATGATTTTAAGAAAATATTAAATATAACTTCTAGATATTCATTGCCAGAAAAAGACTTGGTAAGAGTTTTAAAGGTAACTAATATAGAATTGGTTTTAAAAATTGATGAATATATAAAAAGAGGAATGTTAAGTCTTGCTTTTATAAGAAATAATCTTGATATATATGATATCAATCATACCAAAATTGATGTTATTGACAATAATATTAATGCTCTTAATAATTATGGAGTTAATCCTCAATTGTTTATTAATTATCCAAGTGTTTTATTAGATGAAACTGGAATATTATCAACTAATATAGAGTTACTAATAAAATATAATTTGAAAAGTAGTTTAAGAACTACAGATAATTTTCTATTTATTTTAGATAATAATCTTGCTTATAAAATTGATAAATTTATTGAATTAGGTTATTCTTCTTATTTGGAAGGAGACTTAGGATTAATTAATAGTAATAATATAAAAAGATTAGAATTATTAAAATTAATGAATATTCCTATTAATGATATTAATGAATTAAGAGAAGTGTTATTTGGACAAAAGTTTATTATTAATGATTATGAGTTAGATGGATATATTTCAAATGTATTGCCATATAAAAAGAAGAAGGAATTATCTTGTAGTTTAGAAGATTTAGAAAAGAATAGAGTTGATAAGAGAACTTATTCTTTAGGGGGAGTTTTAATTTCTTCAGAAAAAGTCAACAGATTAATTAATGAAGGTTATGATATGTATGATGCAATTACTTATGGATTATTGTTGACTGAGGATGAATTTAATACTATGTTTGGAAATATGAAACAATTTATCAAAGAATAATATTATTATATAAGTAATAAATGCTTGAAAAATATAGGCTTTTTAATTGACATTTATATACTTGAATGATATAATCATTGTGTTTGACGTTTCATGTTCAAACCGCATTGAAAAGGTTTTAAAACTTAGGTACCTTAAAAGCGAGTCTTAAAATATAATGAAGGAGGTAGTTACATGAACGCTGTAATTAAAGTTGGTGGAAAACAATATAATGTTACTGAAGGTTCAGAAATCTATGTTGAAAAATTAGATTGTGAAGAAGGTAATGTTGTTGATTTCAATCAAGTATTAATGCTTGATAAGAAAATTGGTAATCCTTATCTTACTGGTGTTACTGTTCAAGGAGAAGTTCTTAAGAATGGTAAAGGAAAGAAAATAACAGTTTTCAAATATAAATGTAAAGATAGATCTAACCGTAAAAAACAAGGTCATAGACAACCTTATACAAAAATCAAAATTACTAAAATTGCTGGTTAATTATGATTACTGTAAAAGTTAATAAAGAGAATAATAAGTATAAGAAGTTAAATATCCTTGGACATGCAATGTATGATGATTATGGAAAAGATATTGTGTGTAGTGCGGTAAGTAGTATTATTACTACTACTGTAAATGGAATACTTATGCTTGATAAAGAAAGTCTTAGTTATTTGGTAAGTAAGAAAGGTATGATAATTGATATTAAGAGCACTGGTAATACTACTCAAATACTTATAGACAATATGGTAAATCTATTAAAAGATTTGGAAAAAAAATATCCAGAAAATATAAGTTTCACCATAAAGGGCAAGGATCAACATCTAATGGTCGTGATTCTGCAGGACGTAGACTAGGAGCTAAAGCAGCTGATGGTGAATTCGTAACAGCTGGTTCTATTATATATCGTCAAAGAGGAACTAAAGTGTTCCCTGGTACAAATACTAGAAGAGGAAATGATGATAGTATTTATACTGTAGTTGATGGAATCGTTAAGTATGAACGCTTAGGAAGAGATAAGAAAAAAGCATCTGTCTATCCAGTAGAAGGATAATTAAAGAACCATTATGGTTCTTTTTGTTTTATGATATAATTAATCTAGAGAGGAGTGTTAATATGTTTGTAGATGAGGTTGAATTAAGAGTCGAAGCTGGAAATGGTGGAGATGGTTGTACTGCATTTAGAAGAGAAAAATATATAGCTATGGGTGGTCCATATGGTGGTAATGGTGGACACGGCTCTGATATTATTTTTAAAGTTGATGAGGGACTTCACACTCTTCTAGATTTAAGATATCAAAAGATTATTAAAGGTAAAAAGGGTGAAAATGGAAGAGGTAAGAATCAACATGGAAAAGGAGCTGAAGCTCTTATAGTTAGAGTTCCTTTGGGTACGGTTGTTACTGATTTAGATACAGGTTTTGTTATTGCTGACTTATCACATAAAAACCAAGAAGAGATTATTGCTAAAGGTGGTAGAGGTGGTAGAGGAAATACGGCCTTTAAAACGCAAACAAATACAGCTCCTGATTATTCGGAAAATGGAGAAGAAGGAGAAAAGAAAAATCTTAAGGTTGAAGTAAAAATGCTTGCTGATGTAGGATTAGTTGGTTTACCAAGTGTTGGAAAATCTACAATTATATCTTGTATTTCTGCATCTCATCCTAAAATAGCAGCCTATCATTTTACTACACTTTCACCAAATTTAGGAGTTACTAGATCTAGTGATGGAAGAAGTTTTGTTGTTGCTGATCTTCCAGGACTTATTGAGGGTGCTCATGAAGGAGAAGGCTTAGGAGATAAATTTTTAAGACATATTGAAAGAACTAAAGTAATTGCTCATGTTGTTGATATGTCAGGAATTGAAGGAAGAAATCCTTATGAAGATTATTTATTAATTAATAAGGAATTAGAAGAGTATAATGAAAAATTAATAAAAAAACCAATGATAGTTATTGCAAATAAAATGGATATAGAATCTGCAAAAGAGAATTTGATTGAATTTAAGAAGAAAGTTAAATGTGAAATATTTGAAGTTAGTGCAGCATCTAATCAAGGATTACAGGAGGTTGTAAATAGACTTGCTGATATTTTAGATACTATTCCAGATAATCCGTTGTATGATGAAAGTCAAATTGAAAGTCATGTTCTTTATAAATTTAAGAAAGAAGAACCTTTCACAATTACTAAAGAAGATGATGTATGGGTTATAAAAGGGGACGAAGTAGAAAAGATATTTAAGATGACTAAATTTTCTTCAGATGAAGCTGCGTATAGATTTGCAAAGAAATTAAAAAGAATGGGTATTGATGATAAATTAAGAGAATTAGGAGCAGAATCAGGAGATCAAGTTCAAATATTAGATTTCTTCTTTGAATATAAGGACTAGTATGAAGGTTAGTACGTTTAATATCCAGAATAATTATAAATGTTATGATAAAGATAAGACAAAAGCTATATATCAATATTTAAAAGATAATGATATAGATGTTTTAGGATTACAAGAGGTCTTTGGTAAATGTAGTGATGATCTAGAGTCTCTAATAAAAAAATCTTATCATATGGAAGGTAAGTATAGATTTTTATCCAAATATATACTTAGGAGATTTAATGAAAAGAATCCTATAATAACAAAATATAAAATAATTAGTTTTAAAACTTACAATTTACCATTTTTACCATCATTATTAAAAAGAGTTATTACTCATGTGGTTATAGAATATAAAGGAAAGGAAATAAGTATATATAACACACACTTAGAAGTTTTAATTTCTAATGTAAAGAAAAGACAATTAAAGAAAATATATAACTTAATTGCAGATGATCCTAGAGAAAAAATATTAATGGGAGATTTTAATCTTAAAAATAATAATCCATTATTTTTAAATTTTGTAAATTCATTAGAGGAAATTGGTATGAGAAGAGTTCCTTTGAATGAAAAAACTTTAAAATTATCAAGATATTCTAGAGAAATAGATCATATATTTTTAAGTGAAGGATTTATATTAAAGGAAAAAGAAGTTGTTAAGAATCTAAGTATAAGTGATCATTATCCGGTAATGATAGAATTAGACTTATAAGGGTGAATGCTATGGAAATAAAAGATGATGAATACAAAAATATGCGACAAAAGGCAATAGAATTTGTTAAAAATCATAATAAATTATATGGGTTTATAGAATTCCATTGTCTTGTTGATGTTCTTAAAACTATGGATGTGCCTGATTTGTATGTTATAGAACTTGCGAGAGAGGTATTAGATGAATTGGGTTATATTCCAAAAGAGCATAATATTTATGAAAGATTTTCTAATGTAATTGATGATGTTCATGGTATTGACAATAAGAATATTGTTGAAATAGGTGGTGGAAGATTTCCTAGACTTGCAAAGAGACTTAAATTAAAACAAAAAAATGGTTCTATTACTGTATATGATCCAAATTTACATACAGAGTGTGATACTGAAAGGTTTAAGTTGAAGAAAAAAAGAGCTAATGCTTATACGGATGTTAATGATTGTGATTTAATAATTGGGTTAATGCCATGTAAAGGTGCAGAAACATTACTTGATTTAGCTCTTAGTAATAAAAAAAATTTTGTATTGTGGCTTTGTGAGGGTGGACCTCATGGAGATGAGTTTGATTTCTTTGAAGATGAAGATGAGTGGAGAAACTATATGATTGATAGGGCAAGAAGTGGTGTTGAATCTAATGGTATGGGTAAATTAAAAGTTAAAATGATAGATGAATTTTCAGATAAATATCCAATTATTTATAATGAGAGATAAATTTAAAGTAAAATTACTATAGTAATTTTATTTTTTTATGTTATAATTTTTATAGTGTAGAGGTGTTTATTATGAAAGACATAAGTTATTTAGAAAAAAATGGTGTAGATGTTAAGAAGAGTTTAGAATTATTTGGTGATCAAAAAAAATATGATGCAAATCTAGGAACATTTTTAGTTGGTATTCATTCAAATATAAACAATATGATTGAATTGATGCAACATAAAGATTTAGCAAATTATGCTGTATATGCTCATTCTATGAAGACTGATGCAAGATATTTTGGGTTCAATGATTTGGGTAAAAAGGCTGAGGAACATGAATTGAAAGCTAAAGATGGAGATATTTATTATATTAGTAAAAATATTAATGATTTAATCTCTGAAACAAATAAAACAATAGTATTAGTTCAAGAATATATGAATGATAGTGATGTGGCTGAGAATGTAAAACCAAGTAATTCTGATGTTTATGATAAGAAGACAATTTTAGTTGCTGATGACTCTAATATTATTAGAAACTTTGTTAAGAGAATTTTTGAAGATAAATATAATGTTGGAGTAGCAAAAAATGGAGAAGAGGCTATAAGAATTATTGAGACTAATAAAAATAATGATTATATTGAAGCTGTATTGCTTGATTTAAATATGCCTATAGTTGATGGTTTTGCAGTACTTGAATATATGAGAAAAAATGAATTGTTAGGTAGAATGCCTGTTTCAATCATTTCAGGTGATTCTTCAAAGGAAACAATAGATAGAGCTTTTACTTATCAAATTGTTGATATGATTAATAAACCTTTTAATGAAAAATCAATAAAGAGTGTTATAGAAAAAACTTTAATATATAAAGAAAATGCTGATTAAAAAAATAAGATTTTGAAATCTTATTTTTTTGTTAATTTAATTTTTTGTCCTAGCTGAAGATTTTTGTTTGTACCAACTGGTAGAAAATAAACGTTTTTTGCTTTAAGTTTTAAATGTAGTTTTTCACTTCTTACATTATCTATTAGTTTAATAATAATATCATCTTTATCAGTAAAACAAATATCTACTCTTTGACAAAAAAAGTATGTGTTTGCTAGTTTTTTATTTGGTAGTTTAATTCCATAATTCATTTCTTTGAGATAGAATTTAAATGATTTAAATCTTTCTTTGAATTTTGTATATTCATTTATTTTTAATTTTTTGTTTTTTAATTTGAGATACATAATATCACCTAAACAAATTATATCAAATATCTTTTAAAATAACTAGTTTTGTGATATCATATTGAATGAAAAGAGGAGGTATTAGTATGAGTGGACATTCTAAGTGGGCTACAATTCACAGAAAAAAAGGTTTATTAGATGCTGCTAGAGGAAAAGTTTTTCAAAAATTAGCAAAAGAAATAATGGTTGCGGCTAAAGGAGGAAGTCCTGATCCTTCTCAAAATGCTGCATTAAGACTTGCAGTTGATAAGGCAAAGGCTCAAAATATGCCAAAGGATAATATCCAAAAAGCAATTGAGAAGGCAACTGGTGGAACTGATGGTGCTAATTATGAAAATGTAAGATATGAAGGTTATGGCCATGGTGGAGTAGCTTTTATGGTTGATTGTTTAACTGATAATAGAAATAGAACTGCATCAATGGTAAGATCTGCATTTACTAAAGCAGGTGGAAATTTAGGGACTGATGGATCTGTTAGTTATATGTTTGAAAGACGTGGATCCATTGTTATACCAGGTGAGTATGATGAGGATACTATGATGATGGCTGCACTTGATGCTGGAGCTATGGATTTTGAAAAAGTTGAAGATACATATTTAATTACAACTGATCAAAGCACTTTTACTGCAGTAAAAGATGCTTTAGAAGAAGCAGACGTTAAAGAGTTTTTACAATGTGAATTAACATATATTCCTAATATGGAAGTAGAGTTAGATGATGAAGGCAAGGAAAAAGTTGAAAAATTAGTGGAAACTTTAGAAGATTTAGATGATGTACAAGATGTATATTATAATTTAAAAGAGGATTAATCCTCTTTTTAATTTGTTTATGTTTAGATTTAGTTTGCAAGTAAATATTTACATATTTAAGTTATTTTGTTATTATATAAACTGTTATATTTAACTAGTGTGATGGAGTGGTTATATGTCAAAAATAGAAATAAATTATGATTTAATGCATACAATTAAAGAAGCTAAGGGAATAAAGAAATGTCCAAAAGAATTTTCAATAATTACTAAACCTTTTGTATTTATGTATCCCGGAGCAGTATTATTTAATTCTATAAAAGATCAAATACCTGCTCAGTATGCAATTACTGCGACAACTATTGCGACTTTATTATCTTTGGGTGCTGAACAATTACTTTTATCTTTAATGATGAAAAAGACTACTATGGAACTCGCAAAAGTTAAGCTTGAATATTTGGTTGAAAGATTAAAAAATATAAATATTCAAACAGATGTTGAACTTTTATTAGATTCAAAAGTTTATCGTAGAGAATATAAACTAAAAAAAGATAGTCCAATAGGGGTAATTAGAGAAAGATTTATAAATGTTCCTTCATATAATTATAAAGGTAATATAACTACAGTTTCAGTAAAAGAGGAACATATGCTTGCAACTAAAGATTATATCTTATCATTAGGAGAGCCTGAAGCTAAAGATACAAAAGTTTTTAGAAAAGCATATGGGGCAATTTAAAATTTTACATTAATAAATTACTTTACAAAGTAGGAGTTAAATCCTATTTTTTTGTTTATGATGATTTATTGATTATCTTTTAATTTTTAAAACATTTGTTTTAGTTTTGTTTGATTATATTTATAAATTGGTTTATAATGATTATGGTGATTATTATGTATGATTATATTATTGGAAAGATTACTTATATAAAGAATAATTCTATAGTGGTTGATAATAGTGGTATTGGTTATTTGGTTTATGTATCTAATCCATATTCTTTTGAGATAAATAATGAATATAAAGTTTTTATTTATCAACATATTACTGAAGATGAGAATACTTTATATGGATTTAAATCTATTGAAGAGAAAGACTTATTTTTAAAACTTATTAGTGTTAAGGGTCTTGGATGTAAGATGGCTCTTCCTATACTTGCGGTTGGAGAAATAAATGGAATAATGGATGCGATTGAAAGAGAGAATATTCTATATTTAAAGAAGTTTCCTAAGATTGGTGATAAGCTTGCTCGTCAAATGATTCTTGACTTAAAAGGAAAACTTGAATTTATTGGAGTAGGTATTAGTGATGATCAAATTAATACTGAGAATGAACTTAAGGAAGTATTACTTGGACTTGGATATAAAGAAAAAGAAATTATTCCAGTACTTGCGAAGGTTGATACATCTCTTTCAATAGAAGGACAAGTTAAAGATGCGTTAAAATTATTATTAAGATAGGTGATATGTATGAATGAGAGTGTTGTTAAGAATTATAATATTCTAGATGATAATAATTTAGATAATACTATTCGTCCTGAAACAATTGAAGAATATGTTGGACAGAGTGATGTTAAAGAAAATATAAAGGTATTTGTTAGTGCTGCTAAGATGAGAAATGAGGCACTTGACCATGTTTTATTATATGGCCCTCCTGGACTTGGTAAAACAACGCTTGCTTTTATTATTGCTCATGAGTTAGGAACAAATATTAAAACTGCGAGTGGTCCTAGTATTGAAAAGAGTGGTGATTTAGCAGCGATTTTATCTTCTTTAGAACCAGGTGATGTATTATTTATTGATGAAATACATAGAATGCCTAGATATATAGAAGAAATATTATATCCAGCAATGGAAGATTTTTCTTTAGATATTATTGTTGGAAGTGAAGGAAATAGTCGTAATATAAAAATTGATTTACCTCCATTTACATTAGTTGGTGCTACAACTAGGGCAGGAGATTTATCTTCCCCTTTAAGGGATAGATTCGGTATTGTTTCTAAACTTCAGTTTTATACGGTTGAAGAGTTATCGGATATTATTAAAAGAACTTCTAGGGTTCTTGAAATGCCAATTACTGATGAAGCAGCAATGGAACTTGCAACTAGAAGTCGTGGTACTCCTAGAATTGCAAATAGATTATTTAAAAGAGTTAGAGATTTTGCTATGGTTGAAAAGAGTAATGAAATTACCAAGACTATTACTGAGAAAGCTCTTGATAGATTAAAGGTTGATAAGATAGGGTTAGATAATACAGATAGAGAATTATTACTTGCAATTATTAATAAGTTTAATGGAGGACCTGTTGGAATAGAAGCTCTTTCAAGTTCTATTGGAGAAGAGGTAACTACAATTGAAGATGTGTATGAACCATATTTATTGCAAGTTGGTCTATTAAAAAGAACTTCTAGAGGAAGAGTTGTAACTGATAAAGCATATGAAGTTTTAGGTATAGAAAAAAAATAAGTATTTATGTAGACAGATTTTTATTTATGATCTGTCTTCTTTTTGTTAATTTACATTTTTTGATTATTATATGATAGATTTTTAATTGTTAGCATTATATAATTATCGTAGGTGATAGACTATGAAGAAAGGTATTAATATATTGGCTATAGTCTTAATAATGATTTCTTTATTATTATTTGGATATTCGGCTTATTTAATGATTTTTAAAGATAATGATATTGAAAATTCTTCTGTGAAAGAAAAAAATACAGAGGTCTTATTGGAAGATGAGAATATAAAAAATGATATATTAACTAAGTTTTATGCTATAACTGGTAGTGGAAAAGATGGGAAAATTGGATCATACACTTTTAGGTATGGAAGTGGTGTATTTGGAAATGTCTTTGGTGATTTTAATAATGATTTAAAATTACGTGTAGTACTTGATTATTTTTATAATAATAATTTATTTGAAAACTTAAGAGAGGAAAACTATTCTGATCCTACATTTGCCAATTTTACGGATGGTATTTTTTATCAGATCTCTGAAGATACTGTTGTAGAACAATATAGAAGATTTTATGGATCAGAACCTACTTTAAAATCTATAAACAATCCTGAGATTGGATGTTTTGGATATACATATTCTCCCGAGAAAAAATTGTTCTTTAAAATACGACCAACTTGTGGTGGAGAAACACCATCTAATGTTTATTCATATGTAAATAGATTTGTTGTTGATGGTGATATGATATATTTGTATGTTAATTATGGAATTTCAAAGGAAATAGGTTCTTATTCTGATGATAAAGTAACAATTTATAAAGATTTGGATTTTAAAGATGTATTTAAGAGTGAAATGAGTCGTAAAGATGCAAATGGTTTTAGGATTAATGAATCTAATTGTAGTGACTTTTCTGAATATAAATTTACATTTAAAAAAGATAATAATAATAACTACTATTTTGTATCAATTGAATAGATTATATGTAACAAGATAAGAAAGCAATTATTGCTTTTTTATTTTGTGGTTTTATGTTATAATTATCGATAGATTTGGGGTGAGTCCATGAAAGTTAGTGATTTTGATTATTATTTACCAGAAGAGTTAATTGCTCAAACGCCTTTAGAAAAAAGAGATGAATCTCGACTTTTGGTTTTAGATAAAAAAACTGGTGAAATTGAACATAAGCATTTTTATGATATTATAGATTATCTTAATAAGGGAGATACTTTGGTTTTAAATGATACTAAGGTATTACCTGCTAGACTTATTGGTGTTAAGGAAGAGACTAATGCAGTTATTGAAGTTCTTTTATTAAAGAACCTTGAAGGAGATAAATGGGAGTGCTTGGTTAAACCTGCGAGAAGGATAAAGGAAGGTACAATTGTTTCTTTTGGTGAAGGAAAACTTAAAGCTAAATGTTGTGGTGTGTTTGATGAGGGTATTAGACATTTTGAATTAATTTATAATGGTATATTATTAGAAATACTTGAGGAATTAGGGACTATGCCACTTCCACCTTATATTCATGAAAAGCTTGAAGATCAATCAAGATATCAAACAGTATATGCTAAAGAGGTTGGTAGTGCTGCTGCTCCTACTGCGGGACTTCATTTTACTGAAGAATTACTTAATAAAATTAAAAATAAAGGTATAAATATTGTATATGTTACTCTTCATGTTGGATTAGGTACTTTTAGACCGGTTTCAGTTGAAGATGTTGAAGAGCATGAGATGCATAGCGAGTTTTATACAATGAATGAAGATGTTGCTGATATACTTAATAATACTAGAAAAAATGGTGGTAAAATTATTTCAGTTGGTACTACATCTACTAGAACTCTTGAAACTATTATGGGATTATATAATGAGTTTAAGGCTTGTAGTGGATGGACTAATATCTTCATATATCCTGGATATGAGTTTAAAGGAATTGACTCATTGATTACAAATTTTCATCTACCTAAATCAACTTTAGTTATGCTAGTTTCTACTCTTGCAGGTAGAGAAAATATTCTTAATGCATATAAGACTGCGGTAGAGGAGAAATATAGGTTTTTCTCTTTTGGAGATGCTATGTTTATAAAATAGAGGTGTATTTATGGGAAAAATAAAATATAATTTAATAAAAAAAGATGGCAATGCTAGACTTGGTACACTTGATACTAATTATGGAACTGTTGAGACTCCAATGTTTATGCCTGTTGGTACAAGGGCAACTGTCAAAGGAATGACTCCAGAAATGGTAAAAGAGTGTGGATCTGGAGTTATTCTTGCTAATACATATCATTTGTGGTTAAGACCTGGTGAAGATGTTGTGGCTAAATGTGGAGGACTTCATAAATTTATGAATTATGATGGACCTATTCTTACTGATTGTGGTGGATTTCAAGTATTTAGTTTAGTTAAGAATAAAGAGAAGGATATAACTGAAGAAGGAGCTATTTTTAAGAGTCATATTGATGGTAAAAAGATGGTTTTGACTCCTGAAAAATCAATTGAGATTCAGAATAAATTAGATAGTGATATTGCTATGTCTTTTGATGAGTGTCCTCCTTATCCAGTAAGTTATGATTATATGAAGGCTTCAGTGGAGAGAACACTAAGATGGGCAGAAAGAGGAAAAAAAGTTCATAATAATCCAAATCAATCTTTATTTGGAATTGTTCAAGGCGGAGAATTTGAGGATTTAAGAGAATTAAGTTGTAAGGAAACAGTTAAAATGGACTTTGATGGTTATAGTATTGGTGGAACATCTGTGGGTGAAGATAAACCTACTATGTATAAAATGGTTGAGTATGGAGTTAAATACCTCCCTGAGGATAAAGTAAGATATTTAATGGGTGTAGGTGACCCGATTGATATTCTTGAGGGAGTAGAAAGAGGTATTGATATTTTTGATTGTGTTTTACCAACACGTATTGCAAGACATGGTCAAGCTTTTACAAGAGAAGGAAAGAAAAACTTTAATAATGCTCAATATATAGAAGATTTAAGACCAGTTGAAGAGGGTTGTGATTGTTATTGCTGTCGAAACTATTCTAGAGCTTATGTTAGACATTTAATTACTGTTGGAGAAGCTTTAGGTGGAACACTTCTTTCAATTCACAATATTAGATTCCTAATTAAATTGACTGAAGAGATAAGAGAAGCAATTAAAGAAGACAGATTCTTAGATTATAAAAAGGAATTTATTAAAAAGTATAAAAAATAAAATCAGGATTTTTCCTGATTTTTTTATACAAAGAAAATTGGGCTATTATTTGTTGTAGTTTTTTTATTGTCTGATTTATTATCAGGCTCATTCATTATATTCCTTATTTTAAATATAGTACCTATATTATTTACTAATGGTTTTACTTGATAGATAACAGGAATTGCTTGGTTGATTACAGAAAGTGTTTTTTGAGTTCCGTCTAGTATTCCAGGAATGTTTAATCCTTTTATTAGATTTAATAGTCCTCCTGATGTTGGAGCTGGATTCATAGCCTCACCTCTATATTAATATATGTCAAAAAATATAAATGTTTAAGATAATTTTGAAAAGTTATTCAACAAAATGAATTTTTGTGTTAGAATTAAGTAGAATGGAAAGAGTAGAAAAGGAGGGTAGATTGTATGTTTGGCATTGGTAAGAAGAAAAAAGCAAATAATACAACAACAAATGATCAAAAGAGTTTATACAGTACTGATAACAAGCAGTCTTTAATCGATGAAAATTATGTTCATAATCAATTGATGCAACAAGCAAAAAATGAAGACCAGCAGACTAAATTTCTTCAAGTACAGCAAGAACAACAGGTACAGCAGCAACAACAAATACAACAAGTACAGCAGCAACAAGCAACTACTCAAGTTGCTCAACAGCAAGTTGAGACGCCTACTACTAAGGAATATGCTGATATTCCGACAAATTATTCAAAAAAAGCGAATATTCCAGTAAAAAGATACAGATATACAGTTTTAAATAGTTTAGGAAAAAAAGAAAATGGAACTATGGAAACAGAAACTGAAGAGGATTTAAAAATCTTTTTACAAGGATTAGATTATAAGGTTTTAGAAATAAAAGAAAGACCTGCTTCTGATATTGATATAGGTGGAAACGGAAGAATTAAAGCAGGGGCTTTATCATTTTCATTAACTCAATTATCGACATATATTAAATCGGGAATACCACTTGCTGATTCTGTAAAGATTCTTGCTAAGCAAACAAAAAAACCAAATTTAAAGAAAAGCTATTGTTTACTTGTATATCAGCTATTAAAGGGTGAGTCTTTTTCTGATGCTATGGAAATGCAAGGGGATTTTTATCCCAAGTTATTAATTAATATGGTAAAGACTGCTGAAATGACGGGTGATTTACCTTCTATATTAGATGATATGGCTGAATATTATACGTCAATGGATCAAACTAGAAAACAAATGAAATCGGCAATGACTTATCCGATTGTTGTTTTATTAATTGCTTTTGGTGTATTAATATTTATGCTTACTTATTTAGTTCCTCAATTTACTGCGATGTTTGAGGATAATGGGGCTACATTACCAGCTTTAACGCAGACAATTATTAATATTAGTTCATTTATTAGAAACTATTGGTACTTATTATTGATTGGTGTTATAATGTTTGGAATAACTATCTATGTACTATATACTCGTGTTCAAAAGTTTAAAGAAACAGTTCAATTAATATTAATGCATATACCGGTTGTAAAAGATATAATTATTTATAATGAGATTGCAAATTTTACAAAGACTTTTGCATCTTTACTTAATCATGGAGTTTTCATTACTGACTCTATGGAAATACTATCTAAAATTACATCAAACGAAATATACAAGAGAATTATTTCGAAAACTCTTGAGAATTTAGGAAAAGGTGATTCTATTTCTTCAGCATTTAGAGGAGAATGGGCTATTCCTATTGTTGCATATGAAATGATTGTTACTGGAGAGACTACTGGACAATTAGGAGAAATGATGGAGAAGGTCGCAGCACATTTCCAAATGCTTCATAAAAATGTTATTGATCAAATGAAGAGTTTGGTTGAACCTGCTTTAATATGTTTCTTAGCTGTTGTTGTTGGTATTATTTTAATATCTATTATTCAACCTATGTTTTCAATCTATAGTCAGATTAAATAGTAAGGGGGGTAATTAAGGTGCAGATTATATATCTAATTATCTTTTTTGTTTTAGGTACTTTATTTGGCTCTTTCTATACTGTTGTTGGATCGAGATTGCCTAAAGGAGAGGGGTTCATAAAAAATAGAAGTCATTGTGATAAATGCAATCATACTTTATCTCTTTTAGATATGATTCCAATTATATCTTATATATTTTTGAGAGGTAAATGTAGATATTGTGGTAAAAAAATAGATAGCTTATCTACATGGATGGAGCTATTTACAGGAGTACTTTTTTCTCTTTCATATTTTACTTTTGGATTTTCATATGGGCTATTTTTTGCTTTAGGGATTGTTTCTTTATTAACAATTCTTTCTGTATCAGATATTTCATATTATATAATTCCAGATGAAATATTAATCTTTTTTTCTGGGTATTTTGTTATTTTGACTACTTTAAATAGTGGAATAAAGGCTGCTTTATTATCAATTGTTTCAGGTATAATACTTTTTTCATTTATGTATCTTGTTATGCTGCTTGGTAATTATCTTTTTAAGAAAGAAAGCCTTGGTGGTGGAGATATTAAATTAATGTTTGTAGTTGGAATTGTTCTTCATCCTTTTTTAGGCTTATTTGTTATTTTTCTTGCGAGTGTTATTGCATTGCCTATTTCTCTTATTATGCTTTGGAGAAGTAAGAAAAATCTTGTACCATTTGGACCTTTTTTATTGATAGCGTTTATGCTTATATATTTTACGAGGCTTGATATGGAAACGATTGTTGAGTTTATTAGGACTTTTTAATAAAGGAAATTCTTTCCTTTTTTTTTGTTTTATTATAATATAGTATTTATAGGTGGTGATATAATGAAGAATATTAGTATTTTACCTGCTGATACATATACTGTTATTAATAAGACTGTAATTACTGATAAAGATAAGAAAATTGTTTCTATGTTATATCAACCTATAATTGGTTTTAGTGCAGTGTCTTTATATTACACACTTATTTCGGATTTAGATAAAAGAGAATTGTTTAGTGATGATTTAATGCATCATCATTTAATGACAACTATGCAATTAAAATTAGAAGATATTATCATTGCAAGAGAAAAATTAGAAGCTGTTGGTTTAATAAAGACTTATATGAAAAAGGATAATATAAATCAATATGTTTATTTAATATATTCTCCTTTGGATGCTAATGAATTCTTTAATCATCCAATATTAAATATAGTTTTATACAATAATGTTGGTAAAAAGGAATATGACAAATTACTTGATTATTTTAAAACGCCTCGAATTGTTTTAAAAGATTATCAAGATATTACGGCTTCTTTTGATGAGGTGTTTAGTCCTGTTCAAGGAACTTTAAAAGAAATGAATGATGATATTACAAAAAGAGAATCTAATAATATTAAGATGAAAAATATTATTGATTTTGACTTAATTATTTCATCTTTTTCTGATGGACAACTTAATGATAAGTGTTTTAATGATGATGCTAGATACTTAATAAATAATTTGGCATATATTTATAATTTATCTTCTTTAGATATGCAAGGACTTGTTAGGGATTGTATTAATGAAAGAGGATTGATAGATAAAAATTTACTTAGAAAACAATGTAGAGATTATTATAAATTTGAAAATGCTGGTAATCTGCCAACATTAATATACAATAGACAACCTGATTTTTTGAAAAAGCCAAAGGGGGATTCTTCTAAATGGGCTAAGATGGTTTATACTTTTGAAAACATTAGTCCTTATCAGTTGTTAAAAGCGAAATATAATGGGGGAGAACCTACTGATAGAGATAAAAGGTTGATTGAAAATTTACTTTTAGAGCAAAAATTAAATGCTGGTGTTGTTAATGTACTTATAAGTTATGTTTTAAAAACAAATGATGAACAATTAAAGAAGAGTTATGTTGAAACTATTGCAGGGCAATGGAAAAGAGCTGGTATTGAAACAGTAGAGGATGCAATGAAGTTTGCTGAGAAGGAACATAAAAAGATGAAGAAAATTATTAAACCTAAAGAAGAAAAGATTAGTGCGAAAGAAAAACATAAAAATAATAATGATAATCTACCTGCTTGGTTTACTAAAGAAAATGATATAGATGCAACAACCACAGAGGAAATTGAAGAGTTAGATAGAATCTTAAATGATTTAGTTTAACTTCTTTTTTGTAAAAAAGTGTCAAAAAACACTTTTTTTTGTTCTAATGATAGATTTGTTGAATATAGTGTGTTAATATGGTACGGAAAGGCTGATTTAATGAAAAAAAGAATTGAATTCGAAAATTATTTTAGTGATTATATTAATCATCCTAAAGTAGGAGAAATGAAGAATTATTCTCATCATGGGATAAATAGATATGATCATTCATATAGAGTTGCTTTACATACTTATAGAATAACTAAGATGTTTCATTTAAATTATAAGTCAGCGACAAAGGCAGCTATTTTACATGATTTTTTCCTTGATGAAGTAGCGGATAAGAATGCCATTGAAAGACTGACTGATCATCCTGATATAGCCGTTTATAATGCTAAAAAGTATTTTAATATAAATGAAATGGAAGAGGATATTATTAAGAAACACATGTTTCCTATAACTAGTTCTCCACCTAAATATGTAGAGGGTTGGATTGTAGACTTTGTTGATGATTATGTTTCTATATTTGAAAGAATTAAATCATTTTCAAGTTCTGTAAAATATTCTTTTTTATCTAATTTTATATTTGTTATAGTATTTTTAAAGTCTATTATTTAAAAGAGCATATTGCTCTTTTTATTTATTTTTTAATATGGTATAATTGATACAAAGAGGATGAGGGATTATGAGGAAGACCTATATATTTGGACATAGAAAACCTGATACTGATTCTGTAATGTCTGCGATTGCGCTTTCTTACTTAAAAAATGTATTAGGTGAATATACTGAGGCTAGGATACTAAGCAATGTAAATAAAGAATCAAAGTATGCACTTGAATATTTTAATATTAAAACTCCAAAGTATTTGAATGATGTAAAGTTGCAACTTAGAGATGTTCATTATCATAAGAATTTTTTTATTGAAGAAGATAAAAGTATTTATGATGCATATCAAGAGATGTTACGAGGGGAATTAACTGGTATTCCAATATGTAAGAAAAATGGTAGATTTTTAGGATTTATCACTTTAAAAGATTTATCATATAACTTAATAAATGAAAATATACTAGATTTATATACTTCATATGATAATGTATTAAGAGTATTAAAGGGAGAAGCAATTTGTCATGCTTCTGATGAAATAATTGGTAGATTATTAGTTGTTGGATATAGAAGTACAACTTTTTTATCAAATGTAAAATTAGGAAAAAATGATATTGTTATTGTTGGTGACAGGCATAGTATTATCGAATATGCTGTAAATTCATCAGTTAGTTTAATAATCATTTCAGGAGATTCATATATTAAAGAGGAACATATAGAACTTGCGAAAAAGAATGGTGTTAATATTATAAGAACTCCATATGATACTTATAGGGTTTCTAGATTAGTTTCTTTATCTAATTATATTAAAACTATGATTAAAATATGTGATCCTATTTCCTTTAAAGATAGTGATTATGTTACAGATATAATTGATATTAATAATCGTCAAAAGCATACAAATTATCCTGTAGTTGATAAACATAATAAGTGTTTAGGACTACTTAAAATTACTGATTTAGCAGAGAAGGATCCTAAAAAGGTAATTTTAGTTGATCATAATGAGAAAATGCAAAGTGTAGAGGGTCTTGAAGAAGCAGAAATAATTGAAATATTTGATCATCACGCGTTAGGAAGTATTACAACTAATAATCCAATTAACTATAGAAATATGGTTGTTGGTTCAACTTGTACAATTATTTATACATTGTATAGAGAATTAAATGTAGCTATTCCTAAAAATATTGCGGGTGCTTTAATATCAGGTATTTTATCTGATACTTTAATATTAAAAAGTCCAACTACAACTGATAAGGATAAAAAGGCTGTTGAGTATTTAGCTATGTGTTCTGGTATTGATTATCAGGATTATGGAATGAATTTGTTAAAATCTGGTACTTCACTTGAGGGTATGAGTAAAGAAGATGTTTTATATAATGACTATAAATTATTTACTGTTAATGATAAGACATTTGCTGTAGGACAGTTCTTTACTATAAATTTTGAAGAAATAGAAAATGAATTGGATGAATATATTGAAGTATTGGATAAGGTTGCAGAAGGAAATAACTATTCTTTAGTGGCTTTATATGTTACTGATATAATCAAGAATGGAAGCTATATTATTTATAATAGAAAAGCACAAGGAATTGTTGATTTAGCATATCAAGATAATATATCTGAAGGTGAATTTATCGATGGATGTATATCTAGAAAGAAACATGTTGTTCCAATTATAATGCAAGTGTTAGAAAGTTAGGTGGTTTGTTTGGCACAGAGTCTTGTAGAATCAATTTTAAATTTATTTGGAGGATTACAAAGCATTCCTTTTGGTAAAGAAATATTGGTATTTATTATTTCATTAATGCCTATTCTTGAACTTAGGGGAGGCTTAATAGCGGCGGCGTTATTAGGTGTTAATCCTGTTGAAAGTTATATTATTGCAATAATAGGTAATATTATTCCTGTTCCTTTTATTCTTTGGTTTATAAATAGTATTCTAGAATGGATGAGAGGAAGAAAAAAATTATCTAAGATTGCAAAATGGTTAGATAAAAAAGTTGATAAAAGAAAAGGTCAAATAGAAAAATATGGATTTTGGGGTCTAGTACTTTTTGTAGGGATTCCATTACCTGGAACTGGTGCATGGACAGGATGTTTGATTGCTTCGGTGTTAGAGATGGATAGAAAAAAAGCCTTTATAGCTACTATGATTGGTATTTTTATGGCTAGTATAATTATGATGCTTCTATCCTTTGGATTTTTAAAGAATATTGTAGGATAGATTATATAAATGGGTGGTGAGATTGATGCTTTATAATTATTCAAAGTTATTTGTTTTGTTTTTATCATACTCAGTTATTGGCTATATTATAGAAGTCATTTCAGCATCACTTACTAATAAGAAATTTTGTCCAAGTAGAGGATTCTTAATAGGACCATATTTGCCTGTGTTTGGATTTGGAAGTTTAATTATAACTACTTTTATTAGTAAATACTCGGATGATTATATAACTATATTTATATTAGGGATGTTTGCTTGTAGTTTAGTAGAATATGTTACTAGTTATGTCCTTGAAAAAATATTTGGATTAAGATGGTGGGATTATTCTGATAGAAAATTTAATATAAATGGTAGAATTAATTTAACTACAGGAATTAAATTTGGACTTGGTAGTATTTTCTTGTTGAAGATACTAAATCCATTTTTATTTAAAATGTTTGATATAATTCCCAAAAATTTTTTAATTACATTTTCAATAATAATGACTTTTTTTGTTATTCTTGATACAATTATCTCATCATATATAATAGCAAGATTGAAGGTAGATACTAAAAAGTATTTTAAGAGAGATGCTACTGAAGAAATAAAAGAAAAAGTTAGAGAATCATTGAAAAAATATAAATTATTCTATAGCAGAATTCTTTATGCTTTTCCTAATTTATCATTGTATAATAGAAAGTTTGAACGTATAAAAAGAGTTATAAGAAGAAAAAAATAGGAAGTGATTATTTTGAAAAATAGAAAAGGGTTTACTTTAGTTGAATTGCTTGCAGCTGTTGTTATTCTTGGTATTATTACGGCAATTTCATTTCCATTGCTGAAAAGATTCTCTGAAACTAGTGAGAATAGAAGATTTCGTTTATATGGTGATTCTCTTAAGGATTTGGCTAAATCATATGTTGATGCTTATGGTACAGATTTGTTTCCATTTGATTATGCTAATGTAGAACAAAATACAAAGTATGCTTGTATTACAGTTGATATGTTAGAAAAGAAAAAGATATTTAAAGATATTAAATATGAGAATTTTTCTTGTAAAACTGATAATACTTTTATTAAGGTAACAAAAAATTATAAGCTTAAAAATCCTGAACCTAAAACTTATGATATATATTATACGTATGATGTTTATTTAGGTTGTGGTGTAATGAATAAGGATACATACACAGTAAATGATGTTTCTATTGTAAAGACGCCTGATGGTAATTTACATAGTAGGGAAGAGATATGTCCATAAATGGAATAAGAAGGAGTTTATATGAATTATAAAAAGGATTTAAATAAAAATATTTTTAGAGGATATGATGTAAGAGGAATATATCCTGATGAGTTAGATGAAGATACTGGTTATTCTTTTGGATTAGGTTTTGGTAGCTATATTAAAAGAATGGGTAAGAGTACTTGTGTAGTTGGTCATGATAATAGATTAAGTAGTGATGTTTTGTATAATGCTGTTATTAAAGGGATTACGGAAACAGGTATTGATGTTATTGCAATAGGTTTATGTACAACTCCAATGTATTATTATGCTTGTATTAAATTACAAGTATATAGTGGCGTAATGGTTACTGCTTCTCACAATCCAAAGAATGAAAATGGTTTTAAGTTTGCTTATGATGAATCTGGTAATTGTAAGGGTGAAGAGATTCAAGATTTAATGAAATTTATTATAGATGGAAATTTTGAAAGTGGTAATGGTAGTGTTAAAGAATATGATATTACCAATGATTATATTGAATTATTTAAATCTAATTTGCATTTTGGTGATAGAAGAGTTAAAGCGGTTATTGATCCAGGTAATGGTACTACATCAATAATTGTTAAAAAGATATATGAATTATTCCCAATTGATTTAATATATATTAATGAAATAAGTGATGGTAGTTTTCCAAATCATCATCCAGATCCTTGTGTCGAGAAAAATCTAAATCAATTGAAGGAAAAGGTTAGAGAAGTTGGAGCAGATGTTGGTATAAGCTTTGATGGTGATGGTGATAGAATGGGAATGGTTTCTAATACGTCTAGAAATATTCCGACAGATCTTTATATGATTATATATATTAGAGATATAATTAATAAGGTCCAAAAGAAAAAGTTCTTGTGTGATGTAAAGTGTTCTAAGGCATTGACAGACGAAATAGAAAAACTTGGTGGAGATTATGTTATGTCTAGAACAGGAAACTCTTATACAAAATCAAGAACTAGAGATGAAGATTTACCTTTAGGTGGAGAATTATCAGGACACGTTTATTTTAGAGATAGATGGCCGGGATTTGATAGTGGTTTATATGCTGGACTTAGAATATTGGAAATCCTTTCTAATACAGATAAATCTGTTGAAGAATTACTTGAAGGAGTAAACCATTATTATTCTACTGAAGAAATTAAATTTCCATCTGCAGATTCTGTTAAATTTGATGTAATAGAAAAAATAAAGAATTATGTTACAGAAAAAGGATACAAGTTTATTGATATTGATGGAGTGAGAATATTATTTGATGATGGTTGGGTTTTAATTAGAGCAAGTAATACTGGTCCAAATATAACAGCACGATTTGAATCAAATACAGAGGAAGGCTTAAGAAAATTACAAGATGAGTATACTAATCTAATTAATGGATTTAATATTGATATAGATGTATTATAAGCAGTTAATCTGCTTATTTTTTGGTATAATTAATTGGAGGTGATTTTATGGAATTATTAGAGGTATTTGATGATGATGGTAATGTTATTGGGAAGTCAGTAGATAGAAATGCACATTTTGAACTAGATGATGGTGAGCATATTGCGATAGCGGTTATTTTTATTGAGAATAATAATGGTGAATTTTTAATGCAAAAAACATCTAAGAAAAAGGGAGGATTATACTCATCAACTGGTGGTCATGTTGACCATGGAGAAACACCTTTAGAAACAATCAAAAGGGAAGTTAAAGAAGAACTTGGGATAAATATAGATGATGAAGAAATAAAAGATTTTGGTTTTCTTTCTTATGATATGCCTTTAAGATATTTATTTTATTTAAAGAAAGGCATTAATATAGAAGATATTAAAGTACAAGAGGAAGAGGTTGAATTTGTTAAGTATATTTCTATTGATGATATTTGTAGTATGATAGAGAAAAAAGAAATTCTTGAATCTCATGGTATTATGTTTAAAAAATTAATGGATAAAATACAGAATTAATTGAATGTAAAATTAATATAAAAAATGTAAAGTTTTATATTAATTTTTTCTTTTTATGATATTATTAATTAGTACGATAATATGAGAGGTGTACTATGGCAATATCTGAGGTGGAATTCAAAAAAGAAAAGAAAATTCTTAGTAAGGTTCACAAATTACTTGGAGATACATTAGAAGAACTTGGTAGTGATGTGATACAGGATGAAGAAAACTTAAAAGAGTTTAAAAAAATGATGTGGGAGAATGCCAATGATTTTGATGATGCGGAAGCTCAACAAGTTATGTATGCTACTGCATTGGAAGCAGATAAAGCTTATCAGAGGCAACAATATTTTAAAAAACTAAATGGAATTAAAAATAAACCATATTTTGCAAGTATTGTTTTTAAAGATGATGAAGGTGAAATTTTTAATATTTATATGTCTCTTACATATTTAAAAGATAGTGATACAAATAATATATTGTATGATTGGAGAAGTCCAATATGTAGTTTGTTTTATGATTATGAAACAGGTCCTTGTAGTTATAAAGCTCCTGGTGGTATATATAGTGGAGAATTGAAAAGAAAAAGACAATATAAGATAGATAATAATAAACTTGTAGGTGTGTTTGATAATTCTTTAAATATTGATGATGAAGTTCTACAAGAAGTACTTGCTCGTGAGTCATCTGAAAAAATGAAGAATGTTGTTAATACGATTCAACAAGAACAAAATAAGGTTATTAGAAATTTAGATGATAATAACTTGATTGTACAGGGTATTGCTGGATCTGGAAAAACAACTGTTGCGCTTCATAGAATTGCATTTCTTTTATATCAATTAAAAAATTTGAGTAGTAATGATATTTTAATTTTTTCACCTAATAATATTTTTACAGAGTATATTTCAGATGTTTTACCATCTCTTGGAGAGGATAATACATTACAAACTACTTTTGCTGATTATTTATCTACTTTTATTGATGAATATAAGGATGTAGAAAATTTCACGGATTTTGTATCAAGATATTATTCTTATAGTGAGGTTAATCCTGATTTAGTAGAATATAAACAAAGTGATCAAATAATTGATGATTTAGATGCTTATTTAGAAAATTATATTAGTAATTGTAAATTTACTTCTAATTTTACTGAAGGTGATAAAAACTTAATTTTAAAAGAAGATTTAAATGATATGTTACATGATAGATATTCAAAATTGCCACTATTTGAAAGACTTGATGAAATGGCAAAGAAACTTTCATCTAATTATTATAAGGGAAGTTCTAAAAAGGTAAAAACATTCCTAAAATTATTTAGAGAAAATTCTAATTTTATTGGATGAAAAAGATATTAATAAATTTGTTAATACTGAAATATTAAATTATGAAGATGCATTAATATATACTTATATTAAAGGTACTTTAGAAGGATTCTTATATGAAGGAAGAATAAAACAGGTTATTATAGATGAAGCACAAGATTATAATAGACTTCAATATATAATTATTAATAATATATTTAAAAAAGCTGATTTTACTATATTGGGTGATATTAATCAAAATATTAATCCATATTATCACTATAAATCTTTAGAATCTTTAAAGGATTTATTTAGAGGAGATACAAAGTATTTAGAATTATTAAAAACATATCGTTCTTCTCCAGAAATAATTGATTATACTAATAAGATTTTAAATTTAAAACATGTTAATGCGATAAGAAGAGATAATAATAAGCCGGTAATAATAAGAAAGGGAGTAGATGATATTAAATCTAGATTAGTTGAGGATATAAACACTCTACAAAATGAATATAAATCTACTGCGATTATTACTAAAGATTTTAATGAAGCAGAAAAAATATATAATTTAATATGTAATGATATTGATATTTCATTAGTTGATCATAATAGTAAAAAGTTTAAGAAAGATTTAGTAATAATTCCTGCATATGTTTCAAAAGGATTAGAGTTTGATAGTGTTATAATCTATAATGATAGAGATAATACTTATAAGAAAAATGAAAGAAATTTACTTTACGTAGCTTGTACAAGATGTCAGCATGAATTATATATTTATAACTAGGGTAATACCTAGTTTTTCTTTACAATTTATACTAAATATGTTATAATACGCGTATTG
>CACXJP010000017.1 GCA_902768065.1 uncultured Erysipelotrichaceae bacterium | reverse complement strand
AATATCTATTCTACCTGTATATAAAACAGCAATGTCTAAATACAAATCAATAAAGTATGGAACTTTATATTCTTCATCTATTCCACTTTCTTTTATTATATCGAAATAGTATTCTACAATATTCTTATTACTATCAATAAAAATACGTAATGCATAATTTCCTTTTTTTGGGATTATTTCCATAATAAAATATCCATCATCCATAGCAACTACATTATTTCTAATAATAAATTTTTCAGATAAATGAATTAGTTTTTTTACTGATATATAATAGTCTTCCTCATCTAGGAATAGTTTTATATTATATTTTTCGGCTTCTCTTAAATATGTATTTGTTATTATTTTCTTTTTCATTTTAAGATATTTTCATATTCCTTTTCTTTAAATCCAATAACTATATTATTATCAGTAATCAATAAAGGTCTCTTTACTAACATTCCATCTGTTGCGAGAAGACTAATTTTTTCTTCTTCTGTCATATTAGGAAGTTTTTCTTTTAAACCTAATTCACGATATTTCATTCCACTTGTATTAAATAATTTTTTTATTTCAATATTATACTTTTCTATCCATTTAGTTAATTCTCCTTTGGTTGGATTGTTATCTTTAATATGTCTATCTTCATATTTTGCTTTTTTTGCATCTAAGTATTTTTTTGCTTTTATACATGTTGTACATTTTGGATATTCTATAAATAGCATAATATCACTCCTTTACTTATTTCTATTTCTTAAATATTCTACGAAACCTCTTAGAAGTTCCTTTTTATCTTCTTTTATCCACTTGATATTATTTAGTGTCTCTAATGAATCATCATATAATGAATTCATTTTATTAACTGCATATTCATATGATCCACTTTTCTTAAACAATTCTTGAACTTTTACTATATTCTCTTCACTGATATCATTTTTACCATAGTATTTCATTAATTCATCTTTGTACTCTGTATTTATAATATGAGAATATAAAACTGTTTGTTTGAACTCTTTAATATCTGTTCCTTTTACTTTTCCTGTTTCATTTGAATATATTCCTAAAATATCATCTTGAATTTGAAATGCAATTCCAACCTTTGTACCAAATTCTTCAATATCTTTTATTTTTTCTTCTTCTCCTCCAGCAAGTAATAAACCTACTGATATTGGGCCTATTATTGTATAGTGAGAGGTTTTAAGTCTATATATTTCTAAAATATTATTCTCAATATCTTTATTATTTACTAAATTATGTTTTACATTAAATGGTAGAACAGTATCTATAAACTCTCCTCTTATTGTTGTTAAAACTGTATTATTGAAATTCATTAAAACTCTTGCTAGATTTTTATCATTACTATAACTTTCAGCGATTATTTGATTTGCATTATATAGTCCATAATCACCTAAACATATGGCTGTAGAATCAGCTAAATGTTTGCATTCTGCTTCTTCTCCATATTTAATATATTCTTTATAATTTACATAATGAATAGTATCTTTTCCCCTTCTTGTATTATCATTATCAATGATGTCATCATGGACTAAGATGGCTGTTTGGAATACTTCATATGCAAGAGATAAATCTAGCGAATAATCTTTATTATCTTTGAGTAAATAGTATCCTAAATTAACTAATACTCCCCTTACTAGTTTCCCATCCGAATTTAATATACTAAATTGTTTAAGATTATTATTTATTAAGCCAGCATCGTCTTTTATGATATCCTTGTTAAATTCTTTTATCTTTTGTTCTAGTTTTTCCTTTGTTTCTTTATAGTAATCCTTAAATTTATTAGAAGTACTCATATATCCTCCTTTAAAGTAGATTTATTCTTTACCTTTCTCTTTGAAAAATATTATACCAATAACCATTAAAATTGCACCTACAACAATACATATATCTGCGAAATTAAATACTGGAAAATTATAATTGAATATATCAAATGCTAAATAATCTGTAACTTTACGATGAATTATTCTATCTATTAAGTTACCATATATTCCACCCATAATCATTCCATAAGTTATAATATCTATTTTGGTTAATTTTGATTCTTCTTTTCTAATATATTTATCTAAGAAAATGATAAATACAACACTAAGAAGTATTAGAAAGAGCGTTGCATCTTTCATTATTGAAAATGCAGCTCCTGTGTTTTGTACATATATAATTGAAAAGAAATTTTTAATTATTTTTACTTCTTGAAATTCATTTAAGCTATGTCTAATTACTATTTTAATTATTTGATCAATTAATAGTAAAATACACATTAGTCTATATACCTTATATCTATTATTCATTATTTTCTCCTTGTAATATTTTTACTTTTTCAACAATTATTTGTGTTTCATCCAATCTTTTTTCTACTCTTCCTCGTGTTTTAATTATTAATCCTTTTTCTAATTGTTCATAATTTCTGTATACTTTCGGAAAAAAGATAAATTCTTTACTACCTGTTTCATCACTTCCAGTTACAAAGGCCATTTTATCTCCTTTTTTTGTTTCTATTACTTTTATCTTTTCTATTAATAGTAGATTATCAATTTTTCTACCATAATAATCATCTATATCTTTGATTTCTATACAATATGGATTATCCTTTTTAAACACTGTTGTTGGATGTTTTGATAAGTAGAATCCAAATACTTCTTTTTCTTTTTCTAAAAGGAATGAATCATCATATTCTTTTTCATTTTCAATATCTGGTTTCATTACAAGTGATGGATCTATGTCTTTTGTTAATTCTGCATAATTATAAAGATTATCTAAATTAGTTATTAATGTTTTTCTATTTATTTTAAAATCTTTAAATACATTAGCATATATTAATATTTCAAATGTTTTTTTTGTAATTCCTGCGATATATAATCTACTAAAACAATCAAATATATCTTTGAATTCCCCATCTTTTTTAGCTTCTTTTATTTCTTCTTCTACTACTGTACCTATTCCTTTTATATTTGATATTGGATAAATAATTTTATTATCTACTACTTTATATTTATCTTCACTATTACTTATTGTTGGTTTTTCTATTTCTATTTTATTAGCTTTTGCTTCCATTATGTATTCATTTGTTTTTGTTTCTGAGCCTATTACATTAGATAGAAGATTTGCAAAGAAAATAGTCTTATAATATGTTTTTAAGTATGCCATTTTATAAGCAATAATTGAATATACTACTGAGTGTGATTTATTAAAACCAAACCCTGCGAAATTTAATATTAAATCAAAAATTTTTCTTGCTTGTTCTTCTGAGTGATTGTTTTCAATACTTTTTCTTACAAATTTTTCTTCTTCTGATTTTAATAGATCTAATTTCTTTTTGGACATTGCTCTTCTTAAAATATCTGCTTCTCCTAGACTGTATCCAGCATAAATATTTGCTACTTGCATTATTTGTTCTTGATATATTAATAATCCATATGTATTCTTAGTAATTGCTTCTAGTGATGGATCTAAATATTTTACTTCTTCTTCATTATGTTTCCTTTTAATATAACTATCTATATTAACTGCTGCTCCTGGTCTAAACAAAGCTATTGCTGCGAAGATATCATCTATTGATGTTGGTTTTAATCTTTTTAGAAAATTTCTCATACCAGATGATTCAAATTGAAATATTCCACAAGTGTTTGCATTTTCAAATAATTTTAATGTCTTTTTATCATCTAATGGTATTTTTGAAAAATCTATTTCTTCTTCTGTTATCTCTTTTATATCATTTAAAATATTATCTATTAATGTTAGATTTTTTAAAGCAAGAAAATCCATTTTAAGTAAGCCTAATTCTTCTAGGTATTCCATAGAATAACTTGTAAGATACATTCCATCTACTTTTATTAATGGAACTACTTCATCTAAATCTATTTGTGACATTATAATACCCGCAGCATGTCTAGATGTATGACGTGGATATCCTTCTAATTTTGATGCTATTTTATACATTTCTGATAATAATGTATCACTATCTATTCTTGTTTTAAAAACTTGATCTTTTTTATATAGATCGTTAAGAGTATCCTTAGAATTAACTAACTTGCATAATGAATCTACTTTATATAGTGGAATATTCATTACACGTGATACGTCTCTTATAACTTGTTTTGCGGCCATTGTTCCAAATGTTATAATACCGCTTACTCTTTTATTACCATATTTTTCTTGAACATATTCAATTACTTTATCTCTTTTATTATCCGGAAAATCGGTATCTATATCAGGCATTGTTTTTCTAGCAGGATTTAAGAATCTTTCAAATAATAAATCATATTTAATAGGATCAATATCCGTAATTCCTAGGGAGTATGCTACTAATGATCCTGCAGCACTACCTCTTCCAGGGCCTACTAATATTTTGTTTTTCTTAGCATACTTTATAAAGTCATACACTACAAGGAAATAATTTGGGAAGCCCATTTCATTAATTACTTTTAATTCATATACTAGTCTTTCTTTATAGTTATCTGGAATATTCTTGTTTAATCTTTTTGATAATCCTACTTTACATAATTCAAATAAATATTGTTTAGGATCTTCACAATCATATATTGGAAGTAAATTTTTAGCTTTTGGAAACTCTATATTGCAATCACTAGATATTTTAATTGTATTTAATAATCCTTTATTATCTGTTAGATCTAGTAAATTATTTATATATAGTTCATTGTTGTTAATTGAGTAATCAATCTCATCTAATAAAGTTTTTCCATCTCTAATTCTGTATAGGTATGTAAGAATAATTTTTTCTTCTGGTTTTAAGTATAGATTTTTTTTAAAGAAAACAATATTTTTTGTTAGAATTAGAGATTCCTTTTCTTGTTGTTTATTTTCATATCCTAGATATATTTCTTGATATATTTTACTTAATGAATTGTATTTTTCTTTGTAGTTAAATGGAACTACACAAATTAAATCATTATTATATTTTTCTAAATCTTCCGATGTAATTAATCTTTCATTTTGAATAGTAGATAATTTCATAAGATTTTTATACCCAGTATAATTTTTTGCATACACTACTATATTAAATTCTTCTAATATTAGTTCTAATCCAATTACAGGTTTTATTTTATTTTTTTCGCATTTTTTAATAAATTCCATTGTTCCAAACATATTGGTATCAGTAATAGATATTGTGGAAATATTATTATTTTTAGTATAGTCAATTAAATCATCTATTTTTAATAATGATGATAATAGTGTATAATTTGTTACGTTAAATAATGGAATATACATAATAATACCTCCTTTAGATTTATTTTATCATATTATATCTTCTTCTTGTATAAATATGTTGAAAATAAAGGCTTTTTTACCAGTTTTGTTTGACTTTATTACGTTTTTATGTTAAAGTTATTAAGCAGTGATGAAATACCGAAGGAGGGATATTATATGGCAGTAAATATAACTACAAGAAAAGATAATGTAAAAAATATTAGATCTCATGCTTTAAATGCTACTAAAAAGAGACAAAATTTAAATTTACAAGTTTATAGACTAGAAGATGGTACAAAGGTTAGACTTTCAGCTAAAGAAATAAGAACTTTAGCAAAAAATGAAAAAGCTGCATAATTGATGCAGTTTTATTTTTTATAAAAAAAGGTGATTTTTAATCACCTTTTTAGTTACATATATAATTATAATTTGTCATATCTTGTTTTATTGCTTCCATATTTGTATCTGCTAAATACATTACATTGAAGTATCCATTTTGTTGGTTTATTTCTGGTAAGGAATTAATATCCACTGTCTTATAGTCAACACTTGTAGTTGTTACAACTCCATTTTCTATTTTCTTTGCAGTAACTGAATATCCATCTTTTTGAACTAGGAATGGTTGTAGTGCATTAATAAAATCTTGTAATGCTACTTGTCCTGTTGTTGTCCCAGCAGTTAATCCTAAATTCAACTCTTTAGTAAATGATGTTAATTTATTATCAATAAAATTATATTTAATTGTAATTGTTTGATCTAATCCATTTCCAACAGATGGTGTTGTCTGAGTACAAGTTAATTCAGATGCTACTGGCTTTACTTCTCTTTTTCTTGCTTGTACTGTTGATTTGTTTTTTTCATTACTCTTTGCCATTTGTGATTGTACTATTGGATATGTTCCTCCAATAACTATTGCAAGAACACCTAATAATGCAACAATAATTGCAGGTTTTTTACTACTTATTTTTTCGTATCTAGCAACTTGTTTAAAAGTATCAAAATTCAATACTTGTGTTCTTTGTAATTCCTCTTCTGACATTTGTTGCTTTTGAACATTTGAATCCTTTTGCATTTATCAATCACCTTACCTTAATTACATTATATTAAATATAAGCTGATTATTCAAGAAAAAATTAACTATTGCTAGTTAATTTTGGGTTTTTCCTATTCTAAACATAGGTGCAATTCCTCGAGATGTTGATGGACTTTGTGCAGGTGCTGCGGCTTTTCCGTCTAAATTTATGAAGAAGAATGCAACCCCACTTTCTAAAGAGGCTGACCTAGTCCAATATGCATTTGCTTGAGAATTATAATATTTTATTCTCAATGTATCATCATTACTATTTTTTGCGTATAAATCTAATTTTTTTGTTAAGCCATTTGTACTATCTTGTGTTGGCTTATTAATACCTAATTCTACTGGTGCTGGTGCATATAAATAGTCATTTGTTGTAGCATTTGTAGTTTGATTAGGACCATGTCCTGAGATAACTCTTGTTTGACTTATTACATTTCTCATTTCCAATGGTAATGATGGATAGAATGTTTCATTCATATAACTTCTGACAGTTGATGGTGCATATCCTAAAGCATTTGTTGTCTCTGTTGATGGTAACATTCCATTCTTAGCAGGTATATCCAAGAATTCTACTACGAAACCACATGCAGTCTCAGAATAATTTGAATTTGTACAATAGCTCTCAGTACTTGTATTTACTAATCTTAATCTATAACTCTTATTATCTAAGCTAATTATTTTTATATCTCCTACTTTATATTTTTCTATATCATCATTGTTAATATCTTCTTTTATTTGTTCCCAGGTATTTAATTCAAATAGGTTTTCTTCTACTCCAACTACTGAAATTGGCTGATTGTTTGTTGCTTCGCTTTCATCTATTGGTTGAGCAACTAAAGTTGCTTTTATTTCTGATACTAATTCATCTTCAAAAACAGTATTTAATAATTTAACTTTTATTTCAACTGTTGTTTCTTCTCCTGATTGTAAATCTTGTTTTGCTGATGTTGCGGTTACTCTAAAATAGTTAGCATTGGAATTTGTAAGCAATATTGAGAATCTAGCTCCTATGGTATTGGAATCATTTCTTACTTTGAACGTTGCCTTAAATTCATCATTCTTTACTAATAGATTTGTTGCTGTTAATTCCGCATGAGTATTATCTATTACACTGGCACTTCCTTCACCTTCTATAGGAACAGTTTCATTTACAAAGTGAACATTATAATTGTTAGCATCTGCGGTAGCACCTCCATTACCAATAATATTCATTAAAATATCTGATTGGTCTGCAAATCCTATCGTGATTGTAACAAAAGCTATTAATGTAAATAAAATTGTAAAATGTTTTATTTTCTTTTTTCTATTTTTCATAGTTCTCTCCTATTTTTACAATTATATAATATCATATTTTTATAGATATGAAAAGTAAAAAAAAAGATAGGTTTTTCCTATCTTATTGTTTATTTCTTGCGTCCCACTTTTTTCTTTCTTCAGTGTTTAAAATCTTTTTTCTAAGTCTAATAAAGTTTGGAGTAACTTCTACTAATTCATCTGAATTAATGTAATCAAGTGCATATTCTAATGTAATAGGTCTTGGTCTTTTTAAAACAACTGTGTGATCTGATCCTGCAGCTCTTGTATTAGTTAATTGTTTACCTTTAACAACATTAACAGCAAGATCATTATCTCTATTACATTCACCTACTATCATACCTTCATATACTTCAGTTCCTGGTTCTATAAACATTGTTCCTCTATCTTCTAGATTTCCAATTGAGTATGCAGTAGCATTTCCATTTTCCATAGAAACTAGTGCTCCTAGCTTTCTTTCTCCAATTACAACATTTTCATATGGAAGGTATTCTTTAAATGTATGGTTCATTATTCCATATCCTTTTGTTAATGTCATAAAGTCTGTAGAAAATCCAATTAAACCACGTGATGGAATTGTATAAAGTAATCTTACTTGACCTTCGAAATTATTCATACTTTCCATTTTTCCTCCACGGATACCAATTTGTTCTATTACTGTACCCATAGATTCTTCTGGAACTTCTATTTGTAACTCTTCATATGGTTCACATTTTTGTCCATCTATTTCTTTAATAATTACAGTTGGTTTTGATACTTCTAATTCAAAACCTTCTCTTCTCATATTTTCAATTAAAATTCCTAGGTGTAATTCTCCACGACCACTTACTAAGAATGACTCATTAGTTGCTGGTTCAACTTTTAAGGATACATCCTTTTGTGTTTCTCTATTTAATCTTTCTTCAATTTTTCTAGCTGTTACTATTTTTCCATCTTTTCCTACCATTGGTGATGAATTTGTTCCAAAAGTCATTTGTAAAGTTGGTTCATCTATGTGTAATTTTGGAAGTGGTAAGATATTATCATTATTACAAACTGTTTCCCCTACAGAAATATCTGCTAAACCTGCTATAGCTATTATATCTCCTGCTTCTGCAGATTCAATTTCAATTCTGTTGTATCCATAGTAACCAAATAATTTTTGAATTCTAAATTGTTTAGTTGTTCCATCTAATCTGCAACAAGTTACCATTTCACCTGTTTTTATTTTTCCATTATGTACTCTACCAATACCAATTCTACCTACAAATTCATTATAATCTAATAATGCTGGTTGGAATTGTAATGGTGCTTCACTATCACCTGTTGGTTTTGGAATTACTTCTATTATTTTATCTAATACTTCTTCAAATCCTGGAGTTTGAGTTGATAGATTTTCATCTAATGAACATGTTCCATTAAGAGCTGATGCATAAATTACATCAAAATCTAATTGATCTTCATCTGCACCTAATTCAATAAATAGATCTAGTACTTCATCTACAACTGCGGCACATCTTGCACTTGGTTTATCTACTTTATTAATTACAACTATTGGTTTTACTCCTGCTTCAAAAGCTTTTTTTAGTACGAATCTAGTTTGTGGCATCGCTCCTTCATAAGCATCTACAACTAGTATAACTCCATCAACCATATTCATGATTCTTTCAACTTCTCCACCGAAATCAGCATGTCCTGGAGTATCTAAGATATTTATTCTTACACCTTTGTAATCAAGAGCAGTTGTTTTTGCAAGAATTGTAATTCCTCTTTCCTTTTCTAAATCATTTGAGTCCATTGAAACATTTGAAACATCTTCATTATCTCTAAACATTCCTGAACTCTTTAAAATACCATCTACTAATGTTGTTTTTCCGTGGTCAACATGAGCAATTATTGCGATATTTCTTTTTTCCATAATATACACCTCTTTACACGTCGCTACCCATTATAACACAAAGTACTAATAATTACTAGAATTTTTTATAATTTTTGTAAATAAAAAACATATATTTCTATTCCTATTTTTAATATGATATAATTATTATGGTGAATAAAATGAAGAAAGAATTAAAAAAAGATATATTAACAATAACTATATTGTTTCTTATATCAAGGATATTTTTATTATTTTTCTTGGTATATAAACATAATTTTTCTTTTTTTTCATTCTATGATGCTGAACACTTTATCAGTATTGCAAAAAATGGTTATAGCAGTGAATTGCTATTTGCTTTTTTCCCTTTATTTCCTTTACTGATAAGAACTCTACATTTTATAATTCCTTCATATGAAACTTCATCTTTAATACTAAGTAATTCTTTTTCATTTTTATCTATAATTACTCTTTATTATTTGGTAAAGGATGATACCAGAAAAAATACTATTATTTTTGCATTTATTTTCTCTCCAATACTAGTATTTAATATGATTGGATATACAGAAAGTCTCTATTTATTTCTCACACTCTTATCATTTTATTTATATAAAAAGAAAACGTATTTGTTTTGTGGAATTGCCTTAGGACTATCTATGTTAACTAGGAATACTGGAATAATATTATTGGGAGTAATTGGACTTCATATGCTTTATAAAATCTATAAAAAAGAAATAAAGATAACAGATCTCTTATTACTTTCTATTCCTGCATTTTCTATTGGTTTTTTATATTCTATATATCTACTTATTTATACCAATGATTTTTTTAAATACATTACTGTTCAATATACTGAATGGGGACGAGATAAATCAAATTTGTTTATAATTATCATTAGAGATATAAAATTTTTAATTTCTAATTTTAATAATTCATATTTACTTATCTTTTTAGAAAATTGGATATTTTTCTTTTTAGGTTTATTTGTTGCTTTAAAAAATTTAAAAAAGGAATTTGTTTTATCACTATATCTTTTAATTTCTTTACTTTTAATTTCAACAACATGTCGAGTGGAAACATGGATAACTTTATCTTCAATTAGTTTTTTTAGGTATGTGTTTGGTTTGTTTCCAATTTATTTATTACCCTTTGTAGATGAATGTAAACATAGTAAATTACTTGTATACTTGTACATTCCAATTTCTATACTGAATACATTATTTGTTTTCTCAGGTGCTTTTATAGCATAACAAAAGTAGATATTTATTTATCTACTTTTGTTTTTGTTTTATGAACTTCATCTAATAATCTTGATATTAACTCCAATTCTTCTTCTGATTGTCTTTCTGATGGATATAAAGTTTCTTCTTTGTAATTTCTTATATCAATAATTTTATTATCATTTATATCTAGATATAATTTTAAAATATAAATTAATTTATCAATACTCCATAGTACCTCTTTTTTTAGCTGATCATTAAATTCTTTATGATTTAATTTAATTTGTGATTTTTCTGCTTTTTCTTTTGCTTTTTTATAATAATCATCATTTTCGTTATATCCATCTTTTAATAGCATTCTTGTTGGTTCCCAATCATTTGATGAAAATTCTCCTAAATAGTTATCATTAAATGGTATATCAATATTAATTACTTCTTTTCTCATTAATTTTAATTTTTCTATAAAATTTCTTACTAAATTTGGATATAATTCTGTGATGCATTTAATATTCTCTCGAATATTCTTTTTTCTTGTATATCCGTATGAGTCATATATTGATCCGTTTTTTGATTTATTTAAAAATATTTCATAGTTTTCTTCAAATGATAAATCATTATTATATTTAAAAACAGGATATAGTCCATAATCAAATGATGTTATTTTTCCTATGTGATAATCTTTATCATCTGGATGCATAAACATCTGAGAAAATTCCATATCAATCATTGGAGCTACTCTAGGAAAAGAATTATTCTTCTTAATAAGTGAAACATTTTCATAATGATAATTGTCATCTCTTCTAAGTAATGAACATAAAATTTGTTCAGCTAGTTGTTCACCTAAGTCTTTTCTTTCGGTAAAAAAAGTGCTTCTTAAAATATCTGAGTAATTATATTGTACTTCACAATAATTTACATATTCATTAATATTTACTAGTGAATCTGGATATCTTTTATATAAATCTAAAAGATTAATTAATTCTTCATCTTCTTCTAAGATATTATCAACAATAGTTCCTTTATTATAATATTTGTTTTGTTCTTCTGATAATCCATTACAAACTGCGAGATAATATTGAGGTGTATTAGAATCTATATATTTTTTTATTATATATGACCAATATACTTCACTGTAGGCAAATAAGGGAGTAGAATATGGTTTTGTTTTAGACAGAGGTTTAAATATTCTTTCCTTTCCATTTTCTTCAAAAACAGGGAAATATTTTGTGCTAGAAACTACCCCACTTGATTTAATATTTAAATTCCTTTTTTTATCTTTTATATCATATTCTTTTACTTCAAAAATATCCATTGTTACACCTCTTGTAATTTAATATTATAGCACACTTTTTTTCTTCTTGTAGTATTTGTATATTAACCTAATTATAATAATTATTATTATAACTCGTATAGGTGTTTTTAAATAATTAACATAGGTGTTTATTACTATCCAATTTTTTCCTAATTTATAACCAAAATATGTAAAAGCTAAGGTCCAAGGAATTGATCCAAGTGTTGTATAAATAACAAATTTCAGAAATGATTGTCTAGTTATTCCAATTGGTAATGATATTAGAGTCCTTACTATAGGTAAATTTCTACAAATAAGGGCTGATATCATTCCATATTTATTAAACCAGGAATCACTTTTTTCTAGTTCATCTTCTTTCATAAAAAAGTATTTACCATATTTTTTTATGAAATTTTTTCCTCCAAAGTAGCCCATAAAATATATTACAATGGCGCAAAAAACACTTCCAAGTAGTCCTGTTATAAAAGAACCTATAAAAGTAAATATTCCCCTACTTGCAAGGATTCCTCCTGTTGCCAAAATAACTTCACTCGGAATAATTATAATTACTGCTTCTAGAACCATTCCTAAAAACATTCCCAAATATCCATAGTCGGTTATTAGATTGACTACAAAATCTGCCATATTATCACCTAATTAATAATATGAAAAAAAGAATTAATTTTTCATTAATTCTTCTATATAATCACCTAATGTATTATATTCTTTCTTATTTAAACCATCTAGAACTTTATGATGTTTTTTTATTACTCCTCCATTGAAACTCTCAAGCATTTCATAATCATTGTCATTATCTCCTATTACATATATTTTTGCTTTTAAATCTTCAAGTTCTATTAGTTTATTTAGAGCATATTTTTTATTGACAATTTTATTAATAATATTTACATGCGTTCTACTTGCATAGATATGAATATCTACTTTTTCTTTGATAATTTTTACTATTCTATCCTTTTCTTTTTGATCTTTACAATTGACAACTATTTTTACTACATCTTTCAAATATTCGGTCTTATTATAACCATCATCTAAGTAATAATCACACTTTATTTCATCTAAAATGCTTTTTATTTCATCAATCATTTCTTCATCTAGATATGTTGTATCTATACAATAATCCATATTATTGAATATTTTTGCTCCATCTTCACAAATTAAATATGAATATGGAATATTGTATTTATTTAAGTATACTTTTAAGTCTGTATAATTTCTTCCGGTTATTACACAAAAAATATTTCCTTTAGTAATAAATTTTTTTATTGACTCTATGTTATCTTTTGTTAATTCATCATTATCAGGAAAATAAATTGTATTATCAAAATCACTTGCTAGAATCTTCATACTATCACCTATTTATATTATATATTATTAAACTTTATTTTAAAAGAAAAACCTTATTTCTAAGGTTTTATTCTTTTACGTTATCTAATAATTCATCATTATTTTCATCTTCAACTTGTTCTAATAAGTTTTCTTCATTTTCCCAATTATCTGACTTTGTTCTCATCTCTTCTTCATGTATAAGAACATTATATGCAACTTTACCTACTAGTGTCTTTGGTAATTCATCTCTAAATTCATAAGCTACTGGCCATGAGAATCTTGCAAGGTTCTTTTCAACTAATTGTTTTATTTCAGAAATGATAATATCTGATTGTCTTGTTTTGTCCTTTAACACGATAAAGGCCTTTGCAGCTGTTACTTTATATGGATGAGGTATTCCTATTACGCATGACATTCTAACATCAGGATGTGAATCTATTACATTTTCAATATTATTTGGATATACACAATAACCTGAGGAAATTATCATTCTCTTTAATCTTCCCTTAAAGTAGACAAATCCATCTTCATCCATCATTCCTTCATCACCTGTATGAAGCCAAATTCTTCCATCTTTATGTTTTTTTAATGTTTGTTTTGTTTCTTTTTTATTTCTTATATATCCAGCCATTACTGTTGGTCCTGTAATTACTATTTCTCCTTCTGATCCATATGGCAATTCTTTTTCTGTACCATCTTCTACTATCTTATAGTATGTATCTGGATAAGGTATTCCTATACTTCCTGGTCTATAGTAATTAAGTGGTGTAAAGCAACTTGCTGCACAGCACTCTGTCAATCCATATCCTTCTCTAATAGTTGTTGGAGAATGATGGTCTTCAAGCCATGCATCAAACTTTTTCTTTAATTCTATAGATAGTGAATCTCCCCCAGAAATAACACAGGTTAAGTATTTTAATTTCATATGATTGAAATTTTTATTATTAGTCATTGCTTCAAATAATGTTGGTACACCTACTAATACATTTGGTTCATATTTTTTTATTATTTTATCAAATGTTTTAGCATTAAATTGAGGTAGTAAAATACTTTCTCCCCCAAAGTATTGTACACAGTGAATACATACGCTTAATCCAAATCCATGGAATATTGGCATAATTGCTAGGACTTTATCTTTTGAATTTAAGCATGCAACATGCTCAAAGTTTTGCATTGCTGATGCATTTAAATTTAAATTTGTTAATTTTACTCCTTTTGGTGTTCCTGTAGTTCCTCCTGAGTAAAGAATTGCAGCAATATCTTTTCCTTTAAAATCATCGTCTATTTCTTTAGTATATTCTTTTCCTAACTTAATAAAATCTCTCCAATTTATCTTTTCTACATTACTCTTCTTTTTATTAATATAAAGCATTGGATTTAAATTTTTTAACTTGATGGTTTTAGAAACGTTACTTGCAGTATATAGAGATTTAATTGTTAAAGGCATAGATTCGGCAACACTAACTGTTATTACTTTCTTTACCTTTGTTTCATCAATTATTTTATCTATTTTTTCAACAGTGAAATCTACTGTTATCAACCATTCTGTTTTTGAAACATTTAAATAATGCTTTATTTCATTTTCTGCTGATAATGGATGAATCATACTTGCTATTGCACCTATTTTGTTTGCTGCATAAAATGATATTATTCCTTCCGGAGTATTTGGCATACAAATTGATACTACATCTTTATGCTTTACTCCAATTGATTTTAATGCTCTTGCTACCTCATCAATTTGCATTAGAAATTCATGATATGTTTTCTTATTTCCATAATAATTATAGCTTGTATTATTTAAATGCTTACTTGCAGTATACTCTATTAATTTATAAGCTGAAAAATCAGGATAATCTAAATGAGCTTTCTCATTATCATAATATTTATACCATGGAGCTTTTATTCTATTTCCCATATTATCACCTCAACGAACTATGTTAATTATACTATATTATTGGTTTTTTTTGCAATCCTTATCATTCGTTAGTTTGACTATAACTATATATTATGATATTATATGCTCTGTTATTTTTAGAGAAAAGCGGTGGCTTGAAAGTGAAAAAGGTTGAAGAAATTGTTAATAGAATGATTAATAATGGTGTAATACCAATGAATGAATATGATTATGATATATGTAATTTTATTTGTGATAATTTAGATGAGACATTTTTAAAAATATATGATGAAAAAGATATTAATGTTCAAAAATTATATAATGACACCTTAGAATCATTTGCCATGTATGGTGACAAAAGACTACTAGTTAATTTATATAAAACATTACATTCTGCGAAAATCATTATTAATACTGATGATAGTGATTCTACAAAAATATCTCAGTTTAAAAGTAGTATTGATACTACTCACAAGAATGCTAATGGTATGTTTAGTGCTAGAGGTATTATGATACCTAAAAGATATAATGATTTAGCTAGGGTTTATTTTGGTCATGAAGCTCATCATATTTTAAAGGATGTTAATCCTCGTGAATATAGATATATGCTTAAATATGCAGATGTTATTCCTATGTTTTATGAATTAGTTGAATCAGATAAATTTGATGATACTAGTAAAAAGGCTATTATTAATAATAGATTAGCTCTTTTATATAATATAAAAAATGAAATGAATAATCGTGATTTATATGATGATAATTATGTAAGGAAAATAATAAATAGTAAGAAGTTTCAATATTTAAATAGTTTCTATTATTCTGTTATTTTATATAGAATGTATAAAATAAATCCACATCATATTTTAAATCTAGTTAAAATGGTTTTGAATGGAGAGATAACTACTTGTGATTTGATTAATAAGTTAGGTATTAATAATAGATGTTTAGATTATGAAGTAAAAGATGAAATAAAAGTTTTAAAGAAATAAAAAAAATCAAGGATAAAAACTTGATTTTTTTATTAATTAATTACTGTATTTATGCTATTAAGAGTGGTTTCTGTATTTTGGAATGCTATATAGTCTCCTACTTTCCATAAATAGTATTGAGAATCTTCCCAATCATATATTGGATACCAGCTTCCTCCATAGAACCATCTTACTGCATAGAAATAATAATGATCACTATTAACTTTTGAACTAGAGAATGTTATATCATTGATTGCCGGAACTGATAAGTCTCTTGTTTGTTCAGCGTTTTCACCTCTATTTATTATCATTTTGTCATATTCACTCTTATCAAATGTAAATTTACGTCCAGTATCTCCTACTCTATCAGTTATTTCGGCTCCTGGCCATGGATCTTTAGCTGTTTGTGTTTCATTGTTCCATATATAATAATGTAAGTTTTGATTTGCTATACCAAAGAATCTAACTTCATTAGCATTTGCTGTGTTTTTATATAACTCTGGAACAAAGATTTTTCCATAGCAATCACTGTTAAGTTGTAAATCAATTGTTTGACGTTTCTTAGCATCTGTTTCATGTGTTGTATAATGATTATTTCCTGGAACCTTTCCATTTGAGAAAACAACACTATCATAATTTTTTAAATATCTATCATTTACTGTTAATTTATATATGTCTGTGATATCAGGATTACTTGATGTTATTCTTGTCATATCATTTCCAGGCCAAGCTGCATAGTATTCTTTTGTTGTATCATTATAAATATATGCTTTAACTGTATAATCTTCTTCTGCTTCTTCTTTATACCAATCTGGTGGTAGTTGGAAATATATATCCCTATCCGTATAGAATAATGCATAAAGTGTAATATCGCCACTTTCACCTGATAAATTTGTTATTGGCTCTCCTGAGAAATCTGAATTCTTATACCAACCTACAAACTCTGATCTAGGTTTGCTTGGTGATAGTAATGTTGTCTCATCACCTTCTGCATAACAATCAGGTTGCCCTGGAGCTTGTGTTCCATCATTTAATTCATATGTAATATTGTATAATCTAGAGAATTTTAAATTAATTATTCCATTTAATAATCCTGGATTAGTACCAGAAAAATCATCACCAATAAATCTATATCTTACTACAATCTTTTTTGTTTCTGAAGCACCTATTACATCTCCCACATTCATCTTCCCAGATTGGCTAACTACCTCAGGTGCAACATTTGGATTATCATATGTTCCAATTTCTGGATTACCGCTTGTATCATAGAAAATACCATCAAATCTGTGTTTTACACTTCCGGTATTTTTTACTTCTACTTCTAGAATTACTTCAGATGTTTCTTCTGATAATCTTATTGTATTTGTTAACAATGTTCCCACATATCTATTTATTTTAAATGAACTATCATCAGTTACACTATAACTTGAAACATTTGTTATTATTATTCCTTCTTGCATTCCTAATGAAAGATTTCCTGTTGTTTCTAGCTCATAAGAAGTATTGGCATATGCTATTGTTGCAAAACTAATACCAAAAATGATAAGTAATGCAAATTCAACTAAAATATTGTTTTTAAATTTTTTCTTAGTTACTTTCATTCCTTATCAACTCCCTGTATATGGTTCAGATTCAGCATTTAAATATACTGTGATACTTGCTGTTTGTGCCGTATTCGTTGGAACCTTTATTACTTTTACTTTTATTTTGTAATATGCTTTTTCTCCTGGAGTAATTTTAGAAACATTTTGATTATGTGAATTTACAATTGCTCTTTCAATAGAAAAGTGAGCAGGATTATTATTTATAACGGTACTTGTTGCTGTTAAAAGTGCAGAATGATATCTACTTTCATTTGTTACTTCATATGTTATTGTTGCTTCATCACCATATGCTAATAGTCCATTTACATTAAAGACTGCTTTTCTGTCTGAGAATTGTTCTTCATCATTTTCAACTGTAATTCCATCCATTTGGTTTCCAATAATTGCATCAGTAAATTTTACATTAAAGTCTTCAGATGACTTTACTCCTGGAGCACTTGCTGTTCCATTTATAAATAAATTTACTTTGTTTATTTGAGCATATGCAATTAAAAATAAGCATAATAAGATTGCTGTCGAGAAAATAAATAAATATTTGTTATTAATTCTTTTACGCATATTATCACCTTTCATCTTATTATAACTTATAAATAGGCATTATAAATTACAATGCCTATTTAAATCAATCTTTGTTCTTTTTACTAAAATTATATTCAGAAGTTTTTCCTAATTGTTCATATAGGTCTTCATCAGAATTATTAGTTCCTAAAATTGCATTTTTATCATCTAATATTTCTATTTCAGTTGTATTTCTTATATCTTCTTTTATTTTTTCCATTGTATATACTTTCTTTTTACTCTTAGTTGTAATATCTTCTTCATCATAGTCTGGAGCTTTTGTTCCTTTTGATTCTGCTTCTATATCTACTATTCTTATAGCATATGTATAGATAACACCTTCTCCTACTGGTATTAGGAAGAATGTTCCAGTTTTTTCTTTATTTTCAAGCATTAACAATGGTTTTTCAGATGCTTCTTTAATTTCAATCATATCTTTAAATGATGTTACTTTACATATTTGAGAAGCACCTATAGGATAATCTCCTGTTATCTTTTGAATATATGAATCATAAGCTAGAGTAATCTTTTTAATTTTATCTTCATATATTTCTTTAACAGTTCTTGATTTTTTATTTATATATGAGATAAATACATATAAACCAATTCCTGCTGCTACAAATATTACACCTAATACTAAAACAAATACATAATTCTTTTCTGGTTTAATAACTAGTCTATTATTATCAGTACCAAGTGCTGTTCCACTTATATCAACATTTACTGTTTTTGTTGTTAATGGAATTGTTATGCTTGTAGCTTTCGAACTATTTAATGCAGTTAAATCTATATTGCTATTCCCTTTATTCTTTATATCAACATCCATTGATACTTTTAGAGAGTTTTTAGTTTGACTTAGATCATATACACTTATGAAACTACTTAATAAATTATTATATTTATTATAATCAATATTTAAATTATAGTTGATATTTATTCCACTTGAACTTACTTTATCTTCTGAAGTATAAATAACTTCTTCCTTTGTGTATAATACTTTATCATTATCATTGTCTAATACATTGAATTCAGCCACTATCTTATAATTATATACATACTCTATACTACCATCAAGGAAGTCTAACTTATAGTTGAAGTTAGCTGGTATATAATCAATTAATGATGCAACATATTGATTACCTTTTTCTACGCATCTATTTTCATAGAATTTATTATCTTTTAAACATACAACATAATCAACATTACTATCTTCAACATAGTTAATATAATGTCCCTTACTTAATGAATAATAATTATAAATCATTACTAGTCCTATAGCTGCTATAGCAATTGGGATTACATATAAATATATTGGACTTTTGATATTAAACTTTACATTTTTCATATTTACCCTCTTTTCAATTCTTTAAATAAATCATTTACCCATATTGTAGGTTGTCCTATTTGTTTTACTTTGAAAACAACATATCCTTTGTATTCCTTATCAGTTATATATCCAGCATCTTGTTGAACATTGTTGTCTCCTTTTGTATACAACCTTATTTCATCATTTATATCTTCAATTTTTACAACCCTGTGAACAATTATCTTATCTCCCGAACCAAATAAGATAATATCTCCTTTTTTTACTTTTTTAATATTATTTGAAGATCTAAATATTATTGCATCACCTTTATCAAGTGTTCCCGTCATTGAACCAGATCCAATTACAAGCATTCCATATGTAAATTTACATGAAATTAACATTGAAATAATTGCCATAGCTATTACAATAACACTTGTTGTTGCAAATTTTATTCCTTTACTAGCACTTTTTTCTATTTTTTTGTCCTTTTCATATACACTTCTTAATACCAAATATATTAATAATGGATATACCATTCTACATACTGATTTAAAGTATATATATACATCAGGAATAATTGGAATAATATAAGCATAAATAGTTGTTACGATTCTATAGACAATATTCGGCATTATTCCAAATTTATTGGATGTATAATTATACAGAACATTTGAAATAATTGATGCAAAGAAAATATATCCTAAGGCTTGTAAAAATTCCTCAATATTAAATAAATTGTATATATTTACGTAGACTACTAAATCTATTACTACCGAAAGAATTACTGTGTTTGCTACTGATATCTTATTTTTACACTCAAGTAATTGATTTCTTGTTATTTCTGATGAAACAATAATTATTATTATGGGGATTACATATTTAAATAATGTATCAAATCCGAATATATATGCTGATTTATAATATCCAACATATATTCCTATTACATAATATAAAGCAACATATATAAGTGCGAACGTTAACATATACTTAGTTACTTCTTTTCGATATATAGATAATTGTTTAGGTCTACCTATTACTTTTGTTGTAACATATGCATACAATACTAGGAATATTGCAATTAGCATTTTGTTAAATGATACTTTTGAAGTAAGGAGAATAATCAAAAAGAAAATTATTGCTATGAATTCTAAAATATAATATTTTGTATTTTCCCTTTTCATATTCTCTTACTCCTCTTTTATAATATTAATTGTCTTGGAGCTTTAGACATATTCTTATTTATTAGTTTCTTGGACTTGCTTCTAGATTAGCAACAACTTGTGTTGTTTGGTCTGTTAGAATAGGTGTCTTTTTAACTTCAACTTCAACAGTTACAGTTGTAATTCCACCTGCCTCTAATAGAATTTCTTGTGTTCCATTTCCAAATTTACAAACTGGATTATTAAAATACTCAGTATTATAACCACTTTGTGGGTCACAAGTTAATGTTATATTTGCTTTCAAGTCTGGAGATGAATTCCTTACTGTATATGTAACAGTTGTTTTATCTCCTGCTTTAGTTAATCCTACTGTGTCAAAACTTGCACTCAAATCACTTACTGATATGTTACCTGCATTTTCTGATGTAGTATCACCATCATCAGCGCTGAATTTTACTGAGAAGTTTGCTTGTTGTGGAGTTGCTGTTGCATTACCATTAATTGTTAAGTTAATAGCTTCGATAGCAGCATATCCTACGCCAAGTACAATTACAGCAATTAGTGCGAATAATACAATGCTTAGTCCTTTTTTATTTTGTTTCATTGTCTTACCTCATCCCTTTCTTCTACGTTCAAATAAACCCATTATGCTCCAATAATTTATTACTTGAATGTAATTAAATAGGGAAATTCTATCTTCAATATTTTTATTATTCCCTACTTTCTATTCTATGATACCAAATATTTCTTATTTTGTATACTATTTTATTTATTATTTATTATTTATTATTTATTATTTTTAAGTGATTATTTATGTCTTATAACTGTAAATTTTTCAATATTGTATTCGTCATCAACAATTCCAGCCTTCTTTTTTGCAATCTCTATTTGTTGTTCTATTGTATCAACTCCCTCTATATCTGGAAGAAGGACACCTCTTTTAAATTCTTCTGTTATAATTATTCCATATTTCTTTGGATCTAATTCATCTATTGTTGATACAGGTTGTGGCTTACTCAAGACGTCAACATTTATTTCTAGATCATTTAATTCTTCTTTTGTTATTGGAATAAAGCGATAATCTTCAAACGCTGCTGAAACAGCATTATAAATTATTTCTTTTGCAAGTGATTCTCTTGTAGGTAGGATTGTTCCGATGCATCCTCTTAAATCATTATACTTATGGATTGAGACAAATGCTGCGGCTGTCTCATTAATCATATAATCAGGTAATCCTGTTGGTATATCTAAATAAGAATTATTACTTAGGTAATATTCTATTGATTTCTTCGCAAGATTTACACATGGATCTTCACTTATAAAATACTTTTCCTTAAAGCATCTTTCTTCATTTTCATTTTTTGGGTAAAAAGTACAAATACCATAGCCTACACCTGTAACATCCTCGTGAGATAATTGTTGAGACTCAATATCATATCCATCTAATGCTCCAGCCATTATGGTAAAACTTCTATGACCACATTCTGCTACTTCTGATAAAAAATCTTCATCATATTCGAGTAATTCATTAAAATTTGCACTAGACATTGTATTCATTATTCTTTCATCATAGACTGGTCCCTCTTTAACAAAACCATATGGACCATATTCTTGTAATTTATGAGATAAATCCCCACTCGCAACAAAAACTACTTTTTTATTCGTATTATCTATTGCTTCTTTTATTAACATACCAAATTGATAATTGGTAATTAGAGGCAATCTAGATAACGAGGCAATCTAGATAACCCTACAACTACTATTTTTGTTTTTGGTAATTTTTTCTTAATAAAATATAATGGAACCATTGTACCATGATCAAGTTCAACAGTGTCATCTCCTTCAAAATCATATATTGGAAATCCTTTCTTTTCTCCAAGTCTGTATATTTCATTTACCAAATCTAAGTCTATTTCTTCATCAAATTCTACTTGAGGAGCATTAAATCTTTCAAATGAACCTTTCATTCTATCCTTTTTTGATACATAAAAACATGATTCAAATAATAATGTATGTGGACTTGATATTATTATTGTTTCTGGATTTAACTTTGCTATTTGATCAGCTATATTCTCATATGAATCTATTGTTTTTCTTACCTGCTCTTCACTTCCTCTTCCAACTTCTGGAATTATTAATGGTGGATGTGGAACCATAAAACTTCCTAGTATATTCATCAATTATCACTCCTTATTATAATTATAACATCATAATTGCTTTTTGTTTTGTTTTTATGATATCGGTATGATAAAATGCTATTGTAGGTGATAATAGATGGATTATAAATATAAAAAAGGACAAATATTTGGAAAGAGATTAAAAGTTCCTAAGTATATTTTGAGAGATATATATGCTTGTCGTCTTTCTCTAAAAAACTATTTTGAATTTGAATTGGAAGACAAGATTCCTCTTTCATGTGTAGGTGAACCCGAAAGGAAAATTGCTTAAATTATAACAATATTAATGCAATTGAACTTATTATGCAAATAGATTCAGATTCTAAAGATTTAAATCGTAGTTTATATGAAATGGTTAAAAATATGATATGTCCAAATGATTATTGTGATGAGATGAAAGAAATATATTCTGAGAGACTTGTTGAGGTGCCACGTCTAGAAGATGAAGACTTTGCTAGAAAGAATTACCTTTTTAGTTTTAATAGAGGTGAGCTTTCTCTTGTACAAATGATATACCATTGGAAAACCTTTAAAGAAAAAGATTTGAGTTACTGCCTAATACATGATAGAGATAATTCAGAATCTATCACTGATGAGACTTTAAAAAAATTTATGTCAAAATATGATTGGTTGTTATATATTTTAATGAGAAACAAAATGATAGATAACAAAGAAATCTATAGAATAATTGATGAATTTAGTTCAGTTAAGACTGAAGAGGAAGAGAAAGAATTTGAAACTAAATATGCTAATTATATTTTAAATTTTGTTGCTGGTGCTGCTGGTGCTGCTGAAAATGATGAAAATAATAATTCAAATGTTAGAATAACAAATGATGAATACAAAAAATTATTTAAGTATGTTTCTTTAGGAGAATATTTAAGTAGGTTTAATTATGATAATGTCCCTGAAGATTTAATTAAAGAACTTGAAGCATTGCCTGAAGATTATATTTTTGATTCCCCTATTCCATTTCAAGCCTTTCTTGATTATCATGTATTAAGATTTATTAATGAGTATGGAATTAAAAATGTTGTTGATTTTGATAATGAGTGTGGAAATTTCTTCACAAATAATAATTGTGAAATGCTCAAATTAATGTTTAATATGTATATGCATTATGCTGGTAATGAGCATAATCCAAATAGATCTATATATACTAGAAAATACTATGATGAAGATGGAAATTATGTTAAAGCACCTTATACAAAAGATGAATTTTATGAAGCAATGAGAAGAATGATTGTTTTTGGTCCTAGTGATTGGAACTATGTGGATAAAGCTCCTGATTATAGAACAATGACTGGAGAATTTAGAAATAGAAATTCTGAATTGTTTATTTCTGAGGAAGCACCTGAAGAATTGCAAAAGCTTTTTTATACCAAATCTATTACACCAAAAGCACTAGCTGAGCACCCTGAATATATTCAATATTTAACAGGGAAAGATTTAAGTTCATGCTTTAAAGCAAAAGAGATTAGGATAGATAATAACTATGACTATATAAATTTGTATGAGTATCTTATTCAAATCAGTGATTATGATGAAGCAATTAATTTTGTTGTTGAATATTGTGATTTTTTGGATATTGCTTTTGATAGAAATATAATAAATTATAATACATCTCTTGAAACTGTTTTTTATAAATCTGATGATATTAACAAAGTCAAAAGTAGAATTAATAAGTCTACTGCAAGGATAATTATTGAAAAATCGGTTAAATATCCTGAAAGAATACCTAAAAGTTTTAAAGAAGAATATCCTTCTTTATTTCTAAGTGAAGATGCACCTAGTGAATTAAAAGAAGCATTTTATAATAGAGAAATTAATTCAGAATACATTTTGAGTCATCCTGAATGTATTAAATATTTAAAAGAAGTTGATTTAGAAGTCGTATTTAAATATATGCCGGTTAAGATAAAAAAAGATGAATACTATTCTTGGTATAGAAATAATAAAAATAATGAAGTTGATATAAATATTTCTAAAGCTGCTAGGATGATATTTGGAGAGGAAGAAGCTTTTGATGTAATGCTAATATATGGAAAATATATTGAAAGAGCCTATGAAGGTAATAAACTCTCATCATTTACTTTTGATCACGGTTTTTCAAAAGATGATTTCTTAGATGAACTAGACAACTCAATATTAAAAGCTATTACCGATGGTAAAATGAAATATGATGAAAATATGCCAACTCATTTTAAAAACAATAATCCTTCTCTATTCCTAGATGAAAAACTACCAGATGAGATACGTAAAAAATTCTATAATAGAGAATTTAGCTTGGAAGATTTTGAAAATGATTCCGAACTGATGGATAAATTTGGTAATACAAATATTGCTTGTGGATTTCCAGAACATTTATCTTGGGTTATGTTATTGTTTAGCGTTGAAGAAAATGTAAAAGTTGCTAATCATAACAGACTAAAAGTAATATCTGCCTATTCTAAGATAAATGATATAAAATTGAAAGAAAAATTTATTGAGTATCTTAAAAAATATGGCGATAATCTTAATATTGAGAAAGTTGATTGTATATCCGAAGTATTAACAAGACTAGAATATTCTAATGCTATAGAACTATATTCATTTAGGGAAACATTAGTTACTCAGTTGTTGAATACCGATGATCCATTGACAAATTTGGAAAAAATTGAGGATGTTTTCTTGAAAAACAACTTACCACTATGTGGAAAAATGTTCTTGTGTTTCAAAATTTTATATCCTAATCTATCTGATGTTAGTCATTTTAGTTTCAATGAAAATAGTAGAGTTGCTCCAGAATTAAAAGATGAATCACTTCCAAAAATAGGGTTACATTCATCTAATGATGAAAAAAGATTAATGATTATATTTAATGATTTATTAAGAATTTCCTGTAAATCTGGTGAGAAAAGCTTATTGGATTATTTGAATGATATCGAAATTGGAAATAAGCTATATGTATTATTACAAGAAAATAATTTCAATTTAAATGAATTATCTGAGGAAGAAATTGAAAAGCTAGAAATATTTGTTAGTCATCTTGAAATTTTATATCAAAATACAAAACATAATAATAGTGATGAAATCAATTTTGATGATTTATCACTTATTGATAAATTAAAGATACTAAGTGATAAATTTAAAGAAACCAAAAGGTATGAATTAAAAGATCGAATTGTAAGATCATTTTGTCATACTGCTGGAATAGACTCATTTGATGAGTTGAAGAAAATTATTTTGAATTCGCAAAAAGAACAAGGTGAGAGAGCTAATAAATTCCTAGAAGAATTAGAAAAAAGTGATGGTGTATTTAGATTTAGAGAAGGAGATTTTGTAAGAGGTATTGGATATTTGGATTCTCTTAGTGGATCTCTTGGTACCGGTAATTTTAGTAAAGAACACTTAGGTGTATTCCTTGGTACTAGTAAGTCTGATACGACACCATTAGATGTAGATTTAACTATGGTTACAAATCCTGATTCTATATATGATGCAATTGAAGGTACACCAACTGGATTTGGGTTTGGCAATATATATGTAATTATGAGAAAGGATAATCCAAATTTAAATATCACGAGAGATAAGGATGGTAATCTTACTGGTGCTGAATACGATCCACGTAAAGTAGAGGTTTTTGGAACTCATATTGGAGCTAGTGGTTATGAAACTCATTGGGGTGCTAGAACTGGTATTTCTTTAGCAGATGTTGATTGTATTTTATTTAAAGAAAGAAGAACCATTAATCCAGATGAACCATATGATGAAAATGGTAATGTAAACTATATTGATGATGATACAAGTAGTCATGATGAACTACAAACAATTAAATTTGAGATAGCAAGAAATGGTTATTATATTCCGGTTATAGATTTCAGTGGTAGATTAATCTTTACTAAAGAAGAATTTAAGGCTTTAAGAGAAAAGACGCAAGGATTAAGCTACTATGGTGAAAATAGTTATGTTTTATCAGATGAATTAGTTACTCCTGAAGTAGAAGAAATTGCAGGTACATTAACTGAGGATGCTACTAATGATACTATTAGTAAAAGAGGAAGAATTAATGAAATAATTAAGGAAGCCTTAGAAGAATTAGGAATTGGTATTTATTATAGCCTTAATAGTGATTTAAGTGATAAGTCAGCGGATTTTATTGATACAGGTTCTACTGGAAGATATACAAATGTTCCTTATGATGGTGACTTTGATTTCTTTATGAGATTAGATGCTGAAATTATGAGAAATCCTAGTTTATTAGAAAAACTTAAAGATAAAATCAAAGAAAAACTTAGTAAGTATCATATGGAAGGTTGTATAACTACTGATAAGGGTGATCTAAGATTTAAAAAAGTTAAAATCGATGATGATACAGTTGTAGATATTGATATTTCATTTGGGGTCAAGACTAATAAAGTTAGATACTCTTCTGATGAATGCTTAAGAGATCGTTTAGAAACTATCAAGAGACTATATCCAGATCAATACAAGTATGTTGTATCTAATATAATATTAGCTAAAAAGATATTAAAAGATCCTGATGTAAATGCTTACAAACCACGTAGAACAGATGCTGAACAAGGTGGTATTGGTGGTATTGGAGTTGAGAATTGGATACTACAAAATGGCGGATCTTTTGTACAAGCTTGTCGAAGTTTTCTAGCTGTAGCCTTTGATAAGAATGGATGTCTTATTCCATTTAAAGAGTTTAAGAAAAAATATCAAATATGGGATTTTGGTGAAAATCTTTTTTCAGCAAGAGATGGAAAATACATACATGATAATTTTATAGAAAATAATATGAATGAGACAGGATATAAGAAAATGGCTAAAGCATGTCAAGAATACTTAAATTCACTTAAGCACATAAATGTTGATGAAGATAATAAGAGACTATAATTATAGTCTCTTATTTTATCATTTATAATTATTAAAAAAAAGGAACTGTTTTGATGTGAACCCCAAATAGGAGACATCATATAAAAAGGAAAAATCAAGGGCGAACTTTAGTGAGTTCATCTAGACCCTTGATTTTTATTATGTAATT
>CACXJP010000016.1 GCA_902768065.1 uncultured Erysipelotrichaceae bacterium | reverse complement strand
AAAAGGTTCTGGTGGAGATGGATTTACTGGAAGAGACTCAAGTGGAGCTTCTGTTAGTCTTAATGGTAAAGAATTTAACTATAAATTATTCTCTGCTCAGATGGAACAAGCACAAGCTTCTGGATCTGGTACTGTAACAGTAAGAGATTCATCAGGTGTAACTTATACGATTGATTATGCTGATGCGGTCAGAATGAAGGGTACAATTCTTAAAAATAATGAGGATAGTTATATAAGACAAGTTACTGCTGGTACTCAAACAGATGTAGAACTTACAAGTTTGATTCAAGATGCATATGCAAAAGGTGGATCTGGATGGGATGGCTCAACATATTCTCGTGGAAGAAAAGGTGCAATTACATCTCGTGATGATTACACTAAAACATCTGAAGGTCTTGGTCAAGATATTCGTGATGCTAGACGTGCTAATGCAAAAGCAAAAGCAGATGACTTGTATTCTGGAAAATAATATTGGGAGCGTGATATTAAGTGTATGATAATTATTTAATACCTGCAAATACAAAGCGTGGTAAATTGATACTGGGTTGGTTTAGACCATTCGATTTGTATTTGTTTGGAGGAGGCGTTTTGGTAACTTTTATCTTAATAGCATTTCTTCCTTTAACAAGTACGATTGTAACGATATTATGTTTATCACCGGCAATAATAACTGGTTTTCTAGTTATGCCGGTACCTCATTATCATAATATGATGGTAATAATTCAAGAAGGATATGAATTTTTGACAAATCGTCAAAGATATAGATGGAAAGGTTGGTGTTGGAAAAGTGGCGTCATCAAAAAAAGGAGTAAGTAGTGGATTTACTGAAGACTGGTTGCCAGTTAGAGCAATTCAGAACAATATGATTATTACAAAAGATAATTTTAAAGTTAGCGGAGTAAAAATCACTCCTAGAAATATATTTATTCTTGATCCTGATTTACAGAATAATATATTAATAGCTTTAAGAAATTTTTATAACACATTAGATTATGAATTTTGGTTGGTTGTTGCTGATAGACCAGTAGATATTTCTGTCTATATGTCACAAATGCAATTACTATTAAATGAAACACAATCTCCTGCGATTAGAAAATTAATATTACAGGATATTGATAAAGGTGAATCTTTTATTAGAAATAATGTTGTTGATACTGAATATTATTTTATGTTTAAGACAAAAGATGTAGATTTATTACAAAAAAGAGTAAGACAAATGATTAACGGTCTTGCTACTTGTGGATTAAATGCATCACTTATAAGTAATTCTGATTTAAGATTAGTTTTAGAGAACTTCCTAAATGGAGGAACTACTACAGAGTTTGGAACGGTGATGCCAGTATGAGTACAGGATTAAGAAGTCAGTTAGCCCCTAAGGGACTACATTTTAACTCAAGTGATTTTTTCATAAGTGATAAGTATGCAACAATATTAACAGTTGTATCTTATCCAAAATATATAATGCCAGGATACTTATCAAGTTTAACTAATATGTCTGGTATTAAAGTTGTTGTTAAACATATACCAGTACCATTTTCTGATATGCAAAAGATGTTAAATAAACAGGTTGCTGAATTGAAAGAAAGATATCAGAATGAAAGAGATCAAACTACTAAGGAAAGAATTAGACAAGATGCTGAAAGTTTGGAATACTTTATTTCAATGTTAGCTGCATCTCAAGCTAGAATTTTTGATTTCCAAATGCACATTATGATTACTGCTGATACAAAAGAAGATTTGGAATTAAAAAAATTAAATGTTAGAAATTATTTGGATTCTATGGAATTAAAAGCTATTGCTTTAAGATTTGAACAAGAAAAGGTTCTTAAATCAATTTTACCAGTTTTCCCTTCACAAGATATTGAACAAAGAATTGGTACTCCAATTCCATCTGTTACTGTAGCTGCTATGTATCCATTTATTTTTGATAGTATAAAAGATCCTGGATTATCTACATTACTAGGTGTTGATTTTTCAGGAGGAGTTATTTTATTTAATCAATTCTTATATAAAATACGTAAAGAAAATAATAGAAATAATGCTAATATGATTATGCTTGGAACATCTGGTTCAGGAAAATCAACTGCTGCTAAATTGATGTTGAGAACTCATATTAGAAATGGTTGTCAAATTGTTATAATCGATCCAGAAGACGAATTTAGAGAATTAACTCGTACTTATGGTGGAGATACAGTTGATATTGGTAAAGGTGGAGAATTTGGTTTAATAAATCCACTTGAAATAGTAATAGATGCTGATGAAGATGAAATAAAACAAGGTTTAGGCTATACGGTTTTAACTAGAACATTACAATTCTTAAAGGCATTTATGAAATACTATGATCCTTCTATTGAAGAAGATGTTCTAACTATGTTTTCTGAAATAGTACAGGATACATATAGAAGATTTGGTATTGATTTTAAAGCTGATTTTTCTAAGTATACATCTCAGGATTATCCTACATTTAGTGATGTATATGCTACTATTAAGGGTAGACTTATGTCAATGACTGAGCAAACTCAAGAACGTGACATAATGGAGAGATTGGAACTTAAAGTTAGACCTATTACAAAAGAATTAAAATTCTATTTTGATGGACACACTACTATTAGAAAAGGTAGTGACTTCATGGTATTTAATATAAAGGAATTAATGAATAGTGATTCTTCTGTTAAAAATGCATTGTTCTTTAATGTATTAAAATATGCTTGGGGATTATGTCTAGATTATAATGTTGATACTGTATTGATGGTTGATGAAGCTCATGTATTGTTAGGAGATAATAATGCTTTGGGTGCTGATTTCTTAGCACAAGTACAAAGACGTGCAAGAAAGTATAATACAGGTACAATAATAATTACACAACAACCTAGTGATTTCTCTGATCCTTCTGTAATTACACAAGGAAAAGCTATTTTTGATAACTCTTCTTATTACTTAATTATGGGATTAAAGAAACAAGCTGTTGAAGATTTATCTTTACTGATAGATTTGAATGAAAGTGAAAAGGAAAGTATTAAACGTTATTCTCAGGGTGAAGCTCTGTTTGTATGCGGTAGCAGGCGTATGAGAATAAATATTGCTGTTACACAGGATGAATTAGATTCCTTTGGTATTGGTGGAGGTTTCTAGTTCAATGTGAAGTTAGGTGGTGATGTCAGTGGCAGATAATAAAGATTACACAAAAAGTGATCATGTTGCAGATCGAAAAGCAGAAGATGAAAGAAGTACACAAAATAATGCGAATAATATAAGAAATGCTGCTGATGTTGCGATTGCTTCAAAGAATCCTTATGCTATGGCAGCTGGTGCTGCTGTAAAAGCTGCGGATAAAATAACTGGTGGTAAAAGTACAGAGGCTCTAGGAAAAGGTATGACTAGAGCTAATAAAATGGCACCAGGTGGAAAAAAAATACAAAATGCATCAAATAAATTAAATGAAAGTGGTGCTAGTGATAAAATAGGAACTGCTGCTCGAATGAAAAGTGGTGGAGCTGGCGGTGGTGCTGGTGCTGCTGGAGCGGCAAGCAATGCTAGTAATGCAGCGAATGCTGCAGATAAAGCACAAAAAGCAAATGAAGCTGCTAGTAAGGCTCAACAAGCTCAAAAAGCTCAACAAGCAGCTAATCAAGCACAGAATGCAAAAAATAAAGCAGGAGGAGGACAAAGTAGTTCTCTTCCTTCTTCTGGTGGAGGAGGGGACTCTTCCAGTGATGAAAAGTCTAAAGGTAAAGGCTTATCTAAATTTATTTTTAAGAATATATTTATAACTACTATGATTTTCTTTATGCCTCTTTTACTTTTTATCATTATTATATTTGCTGCTGTGTCACTTGTTTCTGGTATATTTGGTGAGTTTGATGATGCTATGGGAATGAGTCAAACTTTGGGTGAGGAAACTGGTGATATAGAGTATACTGCATCATCTAAAGAGCAACAGGAATTTTTTGATAGAGTTAATAATGTTAAATTAAGATACCAGGCTCAAGGAAAAACAGTTGATGCAATGAAGATAGTAGCAATTTATCATGTTTTAGAAGCAAATGGTGCTGATATAACTTATGAGAAGGTATCTGAATCTACTATAAGTTCATGGGCTGATGCAATGTTTGATAATGGTGTTTATAGTGAAGAGACATTTAAAAATAATTTAATTAATAATATAATTCCTGCTTATTTAAAAGATACTAGTGATGATGAACGTAAAGAAATTGCTGATGAAGTATTTAGATATATTGAAGACTACAATGATTTTATTGGAAAGGAGCAAAGATCTTCTTCCTGTGCATCGATTGGTAGTTGTACTTATGATATAAAAGGTTTTTATGCGAATGGGACAAATTATACGAAAAATATGTCTATATCTAATCTTAAGGTTAGATTGATGCAGTGTGAACCTCCATATGGTAATGGTAGTTATCACACTCCAGTTGGACCTGATCTAGTTGATTTTGAAGATTATGTTGCTGGTGTTGCATATGCTGAGGTTGGTGATGGGGCACCTATTGAACAGTATAAGACTCAGATGGTAGCTGCAAGAAGTTTTGCGTTATCTAGACCAGCTTCAATGGGAAATGCTAGAGGTTTAAAACTTGAACAGGAAAATGGACAATGGATTCTTCAAATAAGTTCGTGTGTCGCCGATCAAGTTTTTTGTAATATTGATAAGGGATGTCATGATGAAGGTGGAGGTTCCGAGGGTGGATATACTGTAGATGGTGATGATCCGAATGCTTGGTTTCATAAGCCAGCACTTCCTCAGGATCATGACATTAGAAGGGCTGCTGCAGAAACCCAAGGGGAAGTTTTGGTAAATAGTCAAGGTTATATAATAAATTGTGGGTATCTTAGTACTGAGCAAAATATGTGGAGGAGTCTTGCAAATCAAGGATTAAATTATAAACAGATTTTGATGCAAACATATAATAATGGTTCTAGAGATTCAGGTGCTGCAGATATTAAAAAATTTAGTTGTAGTGGAAGTGGTGGAATTTGTGCCAGCGATGGTGAATATTCTAATTGGAGACAAGGAGATGAACGTTGGGGCTCAACTCCGATGGGTAATTCTGGACAGACTCTTGCTCAAATTGGATGTTTAGTTACATCAGTATCTATTCAAATGGCAAGAAGTGGCGTACAAACAAGTATTAATCCATTAAATCCTGGTACTTTTGTTGAATTTTTGAATAACAATGGTGGTATAGCAGGTGGTGGAAACTTTGTATGGTCTTCTCCACAAAAAGCCGCTCCAAACTTTGTATATCAGGGTCAAGATTCGGTTGCTGGTTTGAGTCGTGAGCAAAAATTAAATAAGATTAAAGAACTTACTAGTCAACAAGGTGTTTATGTAGTTGCTGAGGTAAAAGGTAATACTGGTCAACACTGGGTTGCAGTTGAAGGTGTAAATGGTTCTAGTGTTCAGATGATTGATCCAGCAAGTGATAATAAAGATATGTGGGATCAATATAATTGGGCAAATACTTCTACACTTGCATATTATAAAGTTAGTTAGGTGATATTATGGTAAAGAAGAAAGTTTATATAATTTTAATTGCTATTTTGGTTGTTTTTCTAGTAGTAATGTTTGCCGTATTTGGTACAAAGAATATAAAAGAAGAGAAAGTTTCTGAAGTGTTAATTGTTGGAGATGAAACAGTTTGGAAGCTTTCTGAAAAAAAATGGCATAATATTACTTATAAATCTAGTCTTCAAGATTTAAGCTGGAAAAAATATAAAGTGTTTGAAAACAGCCAGGAAGTTGGAAATTATTATCTATGGTATAGTGATAAATGGTATGCTTTTGATGATCAAAAGAATGCTGTTAAGATAGATGGTGAGATGTTTGCTTATAGTGCTAATTTTGATTTAAAAGTCAATAATTTTACAACAGAAGAAGTAGATAATTATGAATTTGTTAATTATGTTTTAGAAAGCAATGGAATTAGTACTAGTAGTAAATTTACATCAATATATAAAATAGAGCTTGATATTGATAATGATTTTAATGACGAAACATTCTATCTAATTAGTAATGCATTTCCTCTTGATTTTGAACCTGAAAAAAGCTTTTCAATTGCTTTTATGGTTAAGAATGATAATATTTATTATATTTATAAAGATGTTACGGCTAATAAAGGGTTTAATGGTTGTAAACCATATTACAATACATTTTTGGATGTAGATGATGACAACGTTACAGAACTTATTTTAAGCTGTAGTAAATATAGTGTTGCTGATAGAGTAGATATGTTATATAAATATGAAGATGATGGTTTTAAAATTATAATTTCTAATCAGTAATTAATGACAGTTTTGTGTTTTTAAGCTATAATAAAAGAAGAAGGGATGATTCTTATGAAATTTAAATTTAGAGCAGATAGTGATGATTTATTTATATTCGCAATGTTTGCTATATTTTTATTGTATATAGTAGCTATTGTTGTTGCTAATGTTCATTCTTTTGCTGTTGATGGGCAATTAAGTGGAATTAATCCCTTACCAGCTTTTACTATAGATTGTATTAAGTCTACTATTGTATTTTATCTGATTGCTTTAGTTGGTTTATTTATGAGTGTTAACTCATGGTTTATAGAAAGAGAAGAGGGTTTTGGTCTTACTATGAATAAGAGTAGCAAAGGTTACTCTAGATGGGCAAAGGATAAAGAAATAAAGAAAGAATTATCTCGTGTTGAATTAAGACAAAAGAATAGTAAAGAAGCCGGGGTTCCAATTTTATTAAATGATACTGAGATGTGGGTTGATAATGGTGAATATCACTCACTTGTAATAGGAGCTACTGGTTCAGGTAAAACTCAAACTGTTATCTTGCCAATGGTTTATAGTTTGGCAAAAGCTAGAGAGTCAATGATTATTACAGACCCTAAAGGTGAAATTTATGAAAAAACTAGTAATATGTTGAGATCTAGGGGTTATCAGATATTACTATTGAATTTCCGTGATCCTCAAAATGGTAATGCATGGAATCCAATGTCTTTACCATATCAAATATATAAGTCTGGTAATCAGGATAAGGCTATCGAGTTACTTGATGACTTGGCTTTGAATATTTTGTATGATGATTCAAATAAGAATGCTGATCCATTCTGGGAAAAAACATCAGCTGATTATTTTTCGGGAGTTGCTTTAGGTTTATTTGAAGATGCTAAACCTGATGAGATAAATATTAACAGTATTTCTCTTGCTACTACAGTTGGTGAAGAAAAGTTTGGTGGATCAACATATATCAAAGAATACTTTGCTGGCAAAGATCCTGCTAGTGCTGCTGCAATTAATGCTTCAAGTACGATTATGGCACCTAGTGAAACAAAGGGAAGTATCTTATCAGTATTTAAGCAAAAAGTTAAATTGTTTGCATCACGTGAGAATTTATCAGAAATGCTTTCTCATAGTGATATAAATCTTGAAAGCATTGGTGAGAGACCAACAGCTGTGTTTATAGTTATTCAAGATGAAAAGAAAACATACCATTCATTGGTTACAATTCTATTAAAACAGATATATGAAACATTAATTAATGTTGCACAAAGACATGGTGGACAGTTACCAGTTAGAACTAATTTCTTATTAGATGAGTTTGCAAATATGCCACCTTTAAAAGATGTTACTACAATGATTACTGCTGCAAGATCAAGAAGAATTAGATTTACAATGATTATTCAAAACTTTGCGCAATTAGATGATGTATATGGAAAAGAAGATGCAGAAACTATTAGAGGTAACTGTGGTAATATTATTTATCTGATTACTACTGAGTTAAAGGCTTTGGAAGAAATATCTAAACTATGTGGTGAAGTAAAATCTAAGAAAGATGATAAAACTGCTTCAACACCATTGGTTACTGTTTCTGACTTGCAGAGAATGAAACAATTTGAGGTTATTATTTTAAGAATGAGATTACAACCTTTCAAAACAAAATTCACTCCATTCTTTAAAATTGATTGGGGTAAAAAATATCCACCTGCTAAATATCCAACAAGACCAAAGAAAGAAGTTCATACTTTTGATATAAAAGAATTTGTTAAGAATCAAAAGAAGAAGAAATTATTAGAAATGATGAATTCTGCTGAGGATGGAGATAAGCAAGGTGGTATGGCTTTACCTGGAATGGGTTCTTTCCCTGGAATTCCTGGGTTACCTGGTCTTCCTGGAATGGGTTCTATGCCACGTGCTAATATGGCTGAAAAACCAGATAAGGTTCCAGCTTCTATTAAACCTACTTCTCATAAAAGCGGTAATGATGTAGAAATTCCTGACTTCTTGACAAGAAATAAACCAAGTGATTCAGGATCATCTGTACCTGATTTTGATACTTTTAAAAGACAAATGGAAGAAAATACCTTTAATCCATTTGAGCCAATAAAATCAGATATAAGTGATACCAAGGTTGCATCACCATCTCCTAAGACTGAAGAGACTAGTGATAGTTATGATGATGATTTAGGTTTTGATGTAGATGAACTTGTAAGAAAGATTGATGCTAAAATTGCTGAATTAGAAGAAGAAGAAAAGCGCCAAAATGAAACAAAGGAAAAGGCTGAAGAAAAAGCTCCAGCTGAGACAAGTAGTGCTCCAATTATAGAAAATTCTAAGGAAGTTGTATCTGAACCACAACAACCTATTAATAGTATTAATAATATTTATGATAATACTGACAAAGTTGTTAAGGAGAATAATTCTACTCCTGTTCCAAATATTAATTTGGATGATGGAGATGATGATGATGACTTCTTTGATGATTTTTTTGATAATTAGAAAGGGTTTTGTTTATGAATGTTAATGAAAATTTAGTTAAAAAACAAAAAAATGAAGAGGAAGAATTTGAAGAAGTAGAAGATATTGAAATAGAAGAGGAAGAAAAAGAAAAACAATCAAGTTCTCATGGATCAAGTGATGATTCTGCAAAGAAAAAATTAATGAAGATGATGGCATTTATTGTTGCGGGAGCAGTTATATTAATATTTATACTATTTATACTTTCTCTCTTCACTAAGAAAAAGTATGAGTATGAAGATATTGAAGAAGTTCTTGCAACTGCGGCTGAGTCATATTTTAAAGATTATCCTGATAGTTTGCCTGGTGAAGATGGAGATATTGTTGAAATTGATTCTAGTAATTTGGTAGCTGCAGGTAAAATGAAGGATTTATCTGAATATCTTCCTGAAGGTGTTGCTTGTAGTGGAACTGTACAGGTTGAAAAATCAGGATCTGAGTATTTATATACTCCATTCTTGAATTGTGGTGAGAACTATACTACAGTTGAGTTATATAAAAAGATTGTAAATGATGATGATATTGTTACTTCTGGAGATGGTTTGTACTCTAGAGGTGGAGCTTATTATTTCCGTGGTGAATATGTAAATAATTATGTTAAGATGGATAATAGTTTGTGGAGAATTGTTAAAGTAACTAGTGATGATAATATTGTTTTGATTCATGCGAATGGATTAGATTATTCTCAACCATGGGATAATAGATATAATGAATCTATGCTTTATGAAGCAGGTATTAATAATTATTCAATAAGTAGAGTAAGAGAGTATTTAGAAAGAATCTATGATGAACCTGTTGCAGATGACGGAGAAGATATTCTTTCTAAGAAGGATAAAGCAAGATTAGTCAATTATAATGTTTGTACTGGAAAAAGAGCTATTAATTCTGAGACTAAGGATAATTCAGAAGAATGTAAAGAAGTTCTTAGAGATCAAAAAATGGGATTACTTACTTTATCTGATTATTTATATGCAAGTCTTGATCCTAATTGTAAGAGTGCTGGTACTAGAAGTTGTATGAATTATAATTATTTATCAATTGATGATGAATGGTGGTTAGTAACTGCCAACTCACAAAATACTGCTACTGCATATATGGTTAATCAGGATGGAGTTGTAGAGGCAAATACAACAGCAGATTATTCTAAAATAAGACCAGTAGTTTACTTAAATAGTAAAGTTTTATTGAAAAAGGGAAAGGGTACTGAAAAGGATCCATATATATTAAAATAGGAATCTATAATTTATAGATTCTTTTTTTTTGAATTATTTATTATGGAGGTGAATAATATGTATATAGATATAAGAAGTAGAGATGATTATAATAATGGTCATATAGAAGATGCTATTAATATTAATTATATTGAATTATTATTATATCCTCAGAAATATTTAAAAAAAGATAATTTATATTTTATCTATTGTAATAGTGGTATAAAGAGTAAAGCTATTGTTTCTAAATTAAATAAAATTGGATATAATTGTGTAAATGTTGAAGGTGGTTATAATTATTATTTGTTAAAAAAGTATAAAATATAGTATAATTTTATTGAGGGTGAATAAATGGACTTTATTAGATATATTGTGGATAATAGTACTCATTTTGTAGAAACTGGGGGAATACTTATGGGATTCTTATTGGTTTTTATTGAGTGTTTTATTCCAGCTTTACCATTAAGTGTATTTGTTGCATTGAATGTTAATGCTTTTGGATTCTTTCTTGGATGTTTTATATCTTGGATCGCAACGTGTACTGGAAGTTTTATATGTTATAAGTTTTTTTCTTTTGTTGAGGGTAAGTTATCTGCTAAGTTTTTGAGTAGAAAGTTAATAAAGAAAATAAAGAGTAAGGTTGATAGATTTAAAAGTATTAAATTTACTGAATTAGTACTAATTATTACTTTACCTTTTACACCTTCTTCACTAGTTAATATATTGTGTGGAATAACAAATATGAGTAGTAGGAAATTTATTTGTTCATTATTAATAGGTAAATTTTTTATGATTATATTTTGGGGATATATAGGTAAAAGCTTTATAGATAGTTTGACTGATTTAAGGTCAATAATATATATTGTACTTACTATGTTGATTGCATATATTATATCTAAGATAATTAGTAAAAAATTAGAAATAGAATAGAGGTTATATTATGGATTATATTATTATTGTTTTATTGGTTATATTAATCGTTTTGGTTATTTTTTCACTTATGAAGAATATTAATGAAGCAAAGATAACTGAAAGACTTGGGAAATTAGAAGTAAATATGATTAAAGAAATGTCTGATTTTAAGTCTGATTTAAGTAAAAATATGAATGATGATTTTAATAAATTAAATGAGTCTGTTGAAAAGAGATTGCTTGCAATAAATGAGAAAGTAAATGAAAGACTTGATCAAAATTTTGAAAAGACTAATAAGACATTTATGAATGTTGTTGAGAGATTATCTAAAATAGATGAAGCTCAAAAGAAAATAGAAAACTTAAGTGGAGATATTGTTAGTTTACAAAGTATATTAACTGATAAGAAAACTAGAGGAATATTTGGTGAAGTAAATCTTAAGAATATTCTTGTAAATGTATTTGGAGAAAATAATGATAAAATTTATAAATTACAGTATACACTTAGTACCGGTGTTATTGCAGATTCTGTTTTATTTGCTCCTGAACCATTAGGTACTATTTGTATTGATTCTAAATTTCCATTAGAGAATTATCAAATGATGGTTGATAAAAAGCTAAGTCAAGATATGAGAGATTTGTATGAGAAAAAGTTTAAAGCTGATATGAAGAAGCATATAGATGCTATAAGCAGTAAATATATAATTCCAGGTGAGACAACAGATCAAGCAATTTTATTCTTACCAGCTGAGGCAATTTTTGCTGAGATAAATGCATATCACTCAGATATAATTAATTATGCATATAAGAGAAAAGTATGGATTACAAGTCCTACAACTTAGATAAATATACTTCAATTATTCATGAAGAATTGAATAAACTTGGATTAGAGTTTGCAAGATATAAGGAAAGATGGGATAAACTATCTAGGAGTATTCAGACTGTTAATAAAGATATTGAAAATGTTTCTATTACTAGTGAAAAGATTTCTAAAAAATTTGATACAATCAATAAAGTTGAAATAGATATAAGTGATAAAAAAGAATTAGAATAAAAAAGGTAATAATTTTACCTTTTTTTCATTTAGTTTAATATGATTATTATTTATTTCTTAAGTTTATTTCTAATGATAATTGGTTTTACTTTTATGTTGATATATATCAATTTATTTTCTTTTGGTTATAGTTTTTTAGATTATATATTTTTTATTTTATCAAGAGTTGAGGTATTAGTTTTTTTTATTGGTTTTATTTTGTTAATTATTTATAAAATAAAAAGATAGATTAATAATCTATCTTCATTGCTTTTTTGATTTCTTTTAAGGTGTCTTCTGCTTTTGTTTTAGCATCTTTTGTTCCTTTTTCTAGTATTTTATCTACTTCTTCTGGATTTTCGTCATAATATTTTCTTTTTTCTCTCATTGGTGCTAGGAACTCATTCATTTTTTCAATTAACTCTTTTTTGCATTGAACACATCCTCTTGCTCCCTTTTTACATTCAGAACAAATAGTATTTATGTTTTCTTCACTATTAACTAGTTTGTGATAATAATAAACCATACATACTTCTGGATTTGCTGGATCATCTTTTTTTATCTTGTTTGTATCTGTTAAGGCTCCCATTACTTTTTTCTTAATAGTTTCTTCATCATCAACTAGATAGATTGCATTACCCAAACTTTTTCCCATCTTTTCGTTTCCATCAAGTCCTTTAATTCTAGGTGTTGTTGATAGGAGTGGCTCAGGTTCTATTAAAGTTTCTCCATATATACTGTTGAATTTTCTTACTATTTCGCGACATTGTTCAATTAGTGGTAATTGATCATCACCAACAGGTACGCATTCTCCTTTGAAACATGTGATATCTGCAGCTTGAGATACAGGGTATCCTAAAAAACCATAGGTAATTGATTCACCATTATTACCAAATAGTTGTTTTTTCTGAGATATTTCAGTTTTTACTGTTGGATTTCTTTGTAGTCTTGATACTGTAACTAAATTTGAAAAATAAATAGTTATTTCAGCAATTTCTGGTATCTTTGATTGAATAAAGAAATGTACTTTTTCAGGATTTAATCCAATTGATAATAAATCTTTTGTTATTTCATATACATTTGTGCGAACTTTTTCAGGATTATCAAAATTATCAGTAAGTGCTTGAACATCAGCAATTTCTAGATAAAAGTCATATTCATCTTGGATATCACGCCATGTTCTTCCAGCTCCAAAATAATGCCCTAAATGTAGGTTTCCAGTTGGACGTAGTCCAGTAAGAATTGTCTTCTTCATAAAAATCACTTCCTTCATTTGTTATTTTAACACATTTGTTTATTTTCTACTAGATTTAATTGTTGATTATTTGTTATTGTGATATTATATTGTATAAATTTTGGTGATAAATATGGATGTATTGAATTTAATAGATAGTGAATTAAGAAATATGCATTTAAGTGATTTTGAAAGAGTTCGTTATATTTATTTAAGAACTTGTGAATTATTTTATTTTGATATGAGATATCATTTTAATAAGTATATAAGTAAGAGGGTTCTGTCTAAAATTACTAAAAAAGAAATTGATTTAACTAATGTAGATGATTTTAGAGTTATTTGTCATACTTATAGTGAGTATGTATTAAAAAAATTGATAAATGAATTTACAAATATTGATGTTATCATTCATTCTGGGGGTCATAGCTTTTTAACAATCAATGATAAAAATGGATGTTCTTGGGATTTAGATGCTACACTTGGTGATTTATCTAGAGTTAAAATTGGAATTAAGCCTAATGGATTTACTTGTATTGAATCCTGGTCTTATAATTATTATGATTATCTTGCTGAAATTGATGAGACTCTTGGATATAAATACAAAGAAAAAAAAGATTATTTACAATCTTTGGACTTAGGTTCTTTTAACGATTTAATTAATGGTATTAATAATCTAATTAAAGAAAGTGAATTAAATAATTTTGCAGATGTATTATTTTTTTTTAAATGGTTATTAAATGGGTGTTTTTGTATATATAGTGATTGCACAGGAATGGATAACGATTATAATTTTTATAACTTTATATTAGATGAAGCCAATAAAGACTTATTCTGTTTATCAAAAGATGTTGATAAATATGGTATTAGTAAGATTTCATTTGATGAGGGGTTACAGTTATCTAAAAAGTTACATATGAATAGTAGATCTATTTTTAATAAAAATAGATAAAAAATACGGATTTCTCCGTATTTTATCTAAAAGAAACTTGTGTGTGTTAGGAAGAATATTCCAAAAGCAAGTCCACACAATGCTCCAATTAAATGTCCATCATGATATACTTTTGATTTTCTTTCGGTTATTGTTCTTTTTAATTCTCCTATTACATAGAAAATACATATTAATACTACGGTTATTGGAATGGTTCCTTCCTGAATATTTGAAAAGGAACTTAGTACTATTAACATATATGTATTTCCTGATGCACCTAGAATTGAATAATTACTAAAGATTATATTAAAGATTGCAATTACTAAGGATGTTATTAAAAACATTATTATTAGGTTTATACTTCCATATTTTTCTTCAATCATTGGTCCTATTAATAATATTATTAGGAAATTACTTACCATATGATCCCAATCTTTGTGACCTATTGAATGTGTGAATAATCTAATATACGTAAGTGGATTAAGTGGAGATGATCTATAACTTTCAAATAATAATTTATTTGTTTTACCTTTTGTAATAGTATTTAATAACCAAGCTGTTAAACATACTAATAAATATGTAATAATTACCTTTGAATTGTAATCAAATTTTATATTATTTAAGTCAAAATTTATATTCATATCATTACCTCTTTATTAAATTATATATTATTTTTATACTTCTTAAAATAAAAAAAATGTTATTATGTAAAGTTAATGTGTAAATATTTAAAACAAAAATATTTAAATGTTGACTAAGATTCAATCAATTTATGAATCTGGTTTTGTTAATTAAGCGTTTATTTTCTTTATTTACATTTTTCTTTTTTTTTTATATAATATGATTTGTTTTATTGGGGGTGGTTTTTTGGGTAATATACGTGATATTGTTAAATATGATATTAAAAAAACTGATGAAATGTTTCAAGCACCATATGGATCATCAAAATTTACTACATACGATAGAGTTTATTCTGAGACAAATGAGCCTTGTGATAAAATTATATCTAAATTTGATGTAAAAGATAAAAGTGTTTTAACTGTTTTAGGTAGCGGTGATCAGGCTATTCAATTCTATGTAAATGGTGCAAAAAATGTTGATTTATTTGATATAAATAAGTTAACTATTTATTATTACTATTTAAGAATATGGCATATGAAAAAATATGGAACTATGTATCCTGAAGATATTTTTAATAGTAATTATTTTAAAGAAATTTTAAAATATGTAAATCTAAGCTCTTACAATGAAAAACTTGCATATCTATATTGGAATAGATTTATTTCTAAGTTTGATTCAGATAAGTTAAATAATTTTTTTAAAAATTCTTTTTATAGAAAAATTAATGAAGATGTAAATTCTGAATTAGTTTTAAAAAAAATTTCAGAAGATGATTTCAGTTTTCATAATTTAGATTTTACATTACCTTTTGATTTATCCAAGAAATATGATTTTATATATACTTCAAATCTAAGTGATTATATAAAAGATGAGAGATTAAAAATATATAGAGATAATTTGTATAATCATTTAAACAAAGGTGGAATAGTATTATCGTCAAATTTAAGTGGAAGTATTAATTGTCATAAATATGTAACTCAGAGGAGAGCTTTGAGGCTTTATTTTAAATTTAGAAATATTTCATATTTTAATAAAGAATTTATGGAAGTTGATGATATTGGTTATTCTTATAAGAAAAGGTTAATAAAAAGGATTGTGTAGTAATTGATTTAAAAATTGTGTCGTGTTATAATATGGATATTTAATTTGGAGGAATTTTTATGGAAAAGAAATATGATTTTTATAAAATGAATATAAGAAAAGGTGAATACATGAGATATGCTCATTTAACTCATTTTTTTGATGAATATGATTATAATATTAACAGGAATATTAGTTCTATTGAAGGGATTCTTAAATTTGCAGGATATACTTATCCCTTACCTACTGGAAGAGAGGGAACTGTACTTGCGATTGCGCTTGAAAATCATCAGTTTATTTCGGCAAAATTTCTTTTAGATAATAAAGATGAATTAGGTATTAGGTTAGATCAATTGTCCCATGAAGTTGGAGAAAAAAAGTGGACTAATTTTCCTGAAGAGTTACTTTTAACATTATCTTATTATAATGATAATTTAGATAAAGAATATTTAGAAAAATTGAAGGATAATAATCCTTCCCAATATAGTTTTGAAAAAGCAAAATTTGATGAACAATTAGCTGCCATTAAAGCATTACTACAATATGCACAACAATGTGTTTTTGAAAATAATGATGGTGCAACAGTGAAACAAGATGGTAATGCTGTAACTGGTGGTAAAACCTCAGCTTGTGGTGGGGGTAGACAATTATAAGAAATGGTAAATTAAGTTACTGTTTTTTATTTGTTGGTAGAAATAGATATTTGACAAATAATAATAAATATACTATAATATTTTCGAAATCGATGAAGAAGAAAAGTAAATATAATTAATTTTAGAGAGAGTTAGTGGATGGTGGAAACTAATAAATGGTTATATTGAAAGAACACTTCTGAGTACTTAAAGAAATTATAGTAGAATAAGTCGGATGCATACCGTTATATATGCTTAGGTTTATTAGAACCGAAAGTGATTATAGAATTATTTCTATAATAAAAAGGGTGGTACCGCGGAAACACTAGTCTTCGTCCCTTACTATATATAGTAGGAGATAAAGACTAGTGTTTTATTATTTAAGGAGGATTTATGATAGAGATTGAGAAATTAAGAGATTATGCTAATAAGTTGATGTTTGATATGAATGATGAAGAGTATAAGACTTTGCAAGATGAATTTGAAATTATATTAAAACAAATGGATTTAATTGGTCAAATACCAGATATTGATAAAGTTAGTCCTATGACTTTTCCTTTTCCTAATACTGATGTTAGTTTGAGAGAAGATGAAGTTGGAGATTATTTAACTGTATCTGAGGTATTAGAAAATGCTAAACATCAAGTTAATGATCAGGTTAAAGTGCCTAAGGTGGTGAATGAAGATGTATAGAGGAAAGAGTATTGTAGAATTAAGAGAAGAATTAGATAGTGGAAAGACTACTCCTGAAGAGTTATTTGATAAAGCTAATAAACTTGCTCATGAATTTCAAGATGAATATAATTCTTTTGTGACTATAATTGATAAGTGTAAGTACAAAGATAGAGACTCAAGAATAAATGGTATTCCTTATGCATTGAAAGATAACTTTTCTACCATGGGAATTTTAACAACAGCATCATCTAATATTCTAAAAGATTATGTTCCGGTATATGATGCGACTGTTTATAAGAAGTTAAAGAAAGCTGGTGCGGTACTTGTTGGTAAAACTACCTTAGATGAACTTGCTATGGGTGGTACTGGTACTACTGCTCATACTGGTGTAGTTAAAAATCCATGGAATAAAGAGTGTATGATAGGTGGTTCTTCTGCAGGAAGTGCTTCAGCAGTTGCTTTAGGAATTGTACCTTTTTCAATTGGATCTGATACAGGAGACTCTGTTCGTAAACCTGCATCTAATGGAGGTCTAGTTGGATTCAAACCAACATATGGAAGAATTTCTAGATATGGATTATTTGCTTTTGCATCAAGTCTTGATCATGTTGGATTATTTACAAGAAATGTAAGAGACTGTGCAATAGTAACTGATATCTTAAAAGGAAAAGATATTAATGATATGGTTACTATTAATGATGACGGGAGATCTTATGAAGAAGAACTTGATAAGATTGATGTTAAGAAAAAGAAATTATTCTATATTAAAGAAATATGTGGAAAAGATACTTATAAAGATACTAATGATGAAGTATTAGAGAAAACTATTGATGATTTTCATAATACAATTGATAAATTAAGAGATGAAGGCTTTGTTATTGAAGAAGTATCATTTGATAAAAAACTATTAGAGGCAATTTATCCAACATATATGTGTATTAGTTGTGCAGAAGCAACTTCAAATAACTCTAATTTAACTGGTATACCTTTTGGACCAAGAGGTGAAGGAAATTCGATTGAAGAAATAATGTTTGATGCTCGTACTAAAGGATTTTCTGAACTTATTAAAAGAAGATTTGTACTTGGATCTTATATTCTTCAAAAGGAGAATCAAGAAAAATTATTCTTGAATGCTGGAAGAGTAAGAAGAATGATTGTTGATAAGATGAATGAATTATTTAAGGAATATGATGGAATGATTGCTCCATGTAGTGGAGGGCCTGCTGAAAAGTTTGAATCAACTTCAGAAAAATTATCTGACAGATATCTAATTCTTGAAAATCATTTAGCTATAGGTAACTTTGGAGGATTCCCATCTATTACACTTCCATATACTATGATTAATGATATGCCAGTTGGTATCAATTTAACTGGTAGAGTTAAGGAAGATGCTGAGGTTCTTGCTATGGCACAAGCTATAGAGAATGTTACTGGCTTAAAAGATATATATAGTAAAGTAGGTGATATGGATGTATAAGGTTGTTATTGGACTTGAAGTTCATTGTGAGTTAGAGACTAAATCAAAGAATTTTTCTCCTGCTCCAAATGAATTTACAGAGGCACATAATATAAATGTTGCAACTGTTGATTTAGGTTTACCTGGAATACTTCCAGTTGCAAATAAAGAAGCTGTTAGAAAAGCATTATTCACATCAATGGCATTACACTGTGATTTACCTGATGAAATAATTTTTGATAGAAAGAATTATTACTATGCAGATTTACCTAAGGGTTATCAAATAACACAAAATACTAAACCAGTTGGTGTTAATGGATATTTGGATGTTATTGTTAATGGAAAAGTAAAACGTGTAACTTTACATGACGTTCATCTAGAAGAGGATACTGCATCTTTAGAGCATTATCCAAAATATTCATTGATTGATTATAATCGTAGTGGAGTACCTTTACTAGAAATAGTTACTAATCCTTGTATAGAGTCTGCAGATGAGGCTGTGGCATATTTAGAGGATTTAAGAGATTTATTCTTATACTTAGGAGTAAGTGAAGCTAAGAGTAACTATGGACAAATGAGATGTGATGTTAATATTTCATTAATGAAAGATACTGATACTGAACTTGGTACTAAGGTTGAGATGAAAAACATTAATGCCTTTAATAATGTACGTGCAGCAATAGAATATGAGATAAAAAGACAAACTGAGGTACTTGAAAGTGGTGGGAAGGTAATTCAAGAAACAAGAAGAATTGCAGAAGATGGAAAAACTTATTCAATGAGAGAAAAAGTTGATGCAGTTGACTATAAGTATTTTGTTGAACCTAATATTCCATCAACTCCAGTTACTAAAGAATTATTAGATGAATTAAAGAGTTCTTTACCTGAATTAAAGGGTGATAGATATTTAAAATATATAGATAAATATAATATGAGTGAGTATGATGCTGGTGTTTTATCTAAACAAAGAGATATATCTGATTATTTTGAAGAAGTATTGGAAAGTGGTGTAGATACGACTTTAGCAGTTAACTTTGTAACTACTGCGATACTTTCTACATTAAATAAATTAGAAATAAATATAAGTGAATTATTTATAACACCAGAAATGCTTAGTGAAGTAATAAAATTAGTTAGTGAAAATAAATTAAGTATGGATGCTGCTAAGAAATTACTTTATGAAGCAATTGATAAGAAAACTGATCCAGTTGAATTAGTAAAGAAACAAGGATTATCTCAAATAAATGATGAAGATAAATTGTTAGAATTAATTACTGGAATTATGGATGAAAATCCTGAGGTAGTTAGACAATATGTTGAGGATGGAAATATGTCTGCGGTTAATTTCTTTGTTGGACAGACAATGAAGAAATCTAATAGACAAGCTAATCCAAATATTTCAAGAGAAATAATAAGTAAAGAGTTAGAGAGGAGAAAAAATAATGGCTAATAAATATAGAACACATAAGTGCAGTGAATTAACAGAAAAGTTAGTTGATAAAAAAGTTAGAGTAGCTGGTTTTGTTGAGAATATAAGAGACCATGGAGGAGTAATATTTCTTGATTTAAGAGATATGACTGGTGTTGTACAAGTTGTTTCAAATGATGATTCCATTTTTGATGGAATTACAAGAGAATCTAGTATTACAATAGAAGGAACTATTAGGAAGAGAAATGAAGAAGATTACAATAAAAGAATTTCTACTGGTACTATTGAATTACTTGTAAGTGATTTAGAAGTATTAGGTAAAGCTAATAATGTATTACCTTTCGAAGTTATGACTTCTCATGAAGTAAATGAGGATACAAGACTTAAATATAGATATTTAGATTTAAGAAATCCTAAGGTTAAAGATAGTATTTTATTTAGAGTAGAGGTAATTGATTTCTTAAGAAATCTTATGAAAAAAGAAAATTATTTAGAAATTCAAACTCCTATACTTACTGCATCATCTCCAGAAGGAGCAAGAGACTTTATTGTACCGAGTAGAAAGTTCCATGGAAAGTTTTATGCACTTCCACAAGCACCACAACAATTTAAGCAATTATTGATGTGTTCAGGATTTGATAAATATTTCCAAATTGCACCTTGTTTTAGAGATGAAGATGCAAGAAGTGATAGACTTTATGGAGAGTTTTATCAATTAGATTTAGAAATGGCTTTTGCTGAAGAGGAAGATATCTTAAAGATTGGTGAGAAAATATTTACAGAAACATTTAAAAAGTTTGGTGAAGGTAAAAAGGTTACTCCATTTACTAGACTTTCATTTAAAGAATCAATGGAGAGATTTGGTACTGATAAACCTGATTTAAGAAACCCACTTGAACTTGTAGATTTAACAGATGTATTTGAAGAGACAACATTCCGTCCATTTAGAGGAGTTACTGTAAAAGGTATAGTAGTTCCTGATATTGCTGATAAAACTAACTCATGGTTCAATGATTTAGGTGATTATGCTAAAAGTATTGGAATGAGTGCAGGTATTGGATACTTCAAAGTAGATGATGATATGAAGTTTGTTGGTCCAATTGATAAGTTCTTAAGTGATGATGAAAGAGAAGATTTAATTAAAGTTGCTAAGTTAAAACCAGGTTGTGTAATCTTCTTTATAGCAGATAGAAATAATGCTTATAAATATGCAGGATTAATAAGAGATGAATTAGGTCGTAGACTTGAATTACTTGATAAAGATGAATTTAATTTCTGTATAGTAAAAGATTTCCCAATGTTTGAGTGGAGTGAAGAAGAAGATAAATATATCTTTACTCACAATCCATTTAGTATGCCACAAGGTGGAATGGATGCATTAACTTCTAAGAAACCAGAAGAAGTACTTGCATATCAATTTGACTTTGTATGTAATGGTATTGAAATGGCTAGTGGTGCAGTTCGTAACCATGATATTGAAATTATGAAGAAGGCATTTGCAATAGCTGGATATGGAGAAGATGAAATCAAGAATAGATTTAAAGCTTTATATGAAGCATTTAAATATGGAGCACCACCTCATGCAGGAATGGCTCCTGGAATTGATAGAATCTTAATGATGTTACTTGATCAGGAATCAATAAGAGAAACAGTGGCATTCCCACTTGCTGCAAGTGGAGCTGATTTCTTAATGGGTGCTCCTGGAGATGTAGAAGAAATTCAATTAAGAGAAGCTCATATTAAAGTTAGATAATAAGAAGAAGCATTAAGCTTCTTTTTTATTATTAATATCTTTGATACAATATATTTGGAGTGATATTATGATTTGTACTAGTAGTTATAAAGAAGTTCACAATAAAGGTTTAAATACTATTTCTATTTCTAAGGATAAGGGTGAAGATGCTTCATATGTTGGGGATGTTTATTTAGATTTGGCTCCTAAACGTGATTTTTTTAAGACTTGGAGAAATAATAGAGGCATTATTCCAGATGAGGAGAACAATGCTTATTATATGGATGAATTTTATGATAAAGTTTTATCTGTTCTTGATGTGGAAAAAGTATATAATGATTTAGATGGAAAAATACTATTGTGTTATGAAGATAATATGGATTTTTGCCATAGACATATTGTTGCTGTTTGGTTTGAATTATTACTTGGAGTTGAAATACCTGAAGTAAAAATAGTAGATAATAAAATGATTTTGGTTGAAAGACCAAAATATATAAAAGATTATTTAGAAAAGATTATGAAAGAGAAAAAGATTTTAATAAAAAAATAGTTTTTATGATAAAATGTTTTTATGAAGAAGATAAGATTAAAGAAGAAGGCAATTGTTTTAATAATTATATTATTAATTGTTTTTTTAATAATCTTTTTTTGTTGTCTTCCTAAAGAGAAAGAGAAAGTAGTAAAAACTAGGGATACTGTATTAGATGTTTATAAAAAGATTAATGATGATTCTATTGATAAAGAATTTCTTAATTGGGTAAATTCTAATTATAAGGGATCAATTGATAAACTTGATTCATTACTTTCTAAAGATAAATATGATGTTAGTATGTGGCATAAGGCTACTGGTTATTCTTTTATTGTATTAAATGATTTATATAATAAGAAATATGATACTATGGATAATATTAAAATAATTGATAGTAAAGATATTAGTACGCTTAGTTTTGTTGGTGATGTATCTTTAGCAGATAACTGGTTTATTGCTCCTAAGTATGATGAGCGTGGTGGAATAAATGGTGTGTTGTCTTCAGATATTCTTAAATTGATGAAAGATAGTGATTTAATGGTTGCTAATTCTGAATTTACTGTAAGTAATAGAGGAAGTAAGTTACCTAATAAACTTTATACTTTTAGGGCAAAACCAGAAAGGCTTTCAATTTATTCTGAAATGGGTGTGGATATGGTAACTCTTGCTAATAATCATGTTTATGATTATGGTGATGAAGCTTTTTTAGATATGCTAGATTCTTTTGATGAATATAAAATACCACATATAGGAGCTGGACATAACATAAGCGAAGCTAAAAAACCATATTATTTCATTATTAATGGTTATAAGTTTGCTTTTGTAAGTGCAACACGTGCTGAAAAATATATTATGACTCCAGGAGCTACAGAAGATTCTTTAGGTGTATTTAGATGTTATGATCCAACTCAACTTATTAACACTATTAAAGAGTTGCGACTTGAAAATGATTATGTTATTCCAATTGTACATTTTGGAAAAGAGGATTCTCATGAATTAGAGGATGAGCAAGTTAGTAGTGCGAGAAGTTATATTGATGCAGGTGCAGATGTTGTTGTTGGTCATCATGCTCATACTTTGCAAGGCATTGAAATATATAATGATAAACCAATTATTTATAATTTAGGTAATTTTTTATTTAATGATTTAGTTGTTGATACTGCAGTATTTCAAATAAAATTAAATGAAAATGGAGAAATGGAATATTATATGATACCTGCTATTCAAAAGAATTGTTCTACTTCATTACTCTATGATAATGAAAAGCAGAGAGTTATTGATGATTTAAATAGTTGGAGTATTAATTCCTTTATAGATAAAGATGGAAAAATAAGTAAAAAAAGTGTTAATAAATGATTATTTTCACTTTTTTATTTGTATTATTAAACTTAATATCATATAATGGTTCTATGGGCGAATTAGAATTAAGAAAATATTTAAAAGTTATTAAGAATGAAAAATATTATCATGATTGGTTTGAATTAGTTAAACCAATTCTTTTAAGTGATGAATTTCAGAAAAGATTAAATTTTAAACATCATCATAATAGTGTTTTTTATCATTGCATATTAGTTTCATATAGATCATATGAGTTTGCAATTAAGCATAATGTTAATCCATATAATTGTGCTATTGCAGGACTTCTTCATGATTTTTATCCATATGCTTGGCAAGACTCTAAATCATTAAAAGGATTAGATTCAAGTTATTCTAAAAAGATTGGAGTAAAGAAGAAATTTTTTGAAAAACATGGATTTACTCATGCGAGAGAAGCTTTAGAAAATGTTTATAAGTATTATCCTGAGTATTCTAATGAAAGAATTGATAATGCAATCTTAAGGCATATGTTTCCTTTAAACATTGCAGTTCCAAAATATAAGGAAAGTTGGGTAATTACTACACAAGATAAAATTGTTTCAGTAAAGGAATTATTAGGGATGTATTAATAGTACATCTTTTTTTTGTTGTATTTTTAGGATATTTATTATAGAATACATAATAAATAAATTTAATGGGGGTTTTTATGGGTTTAAAACGAGATTTATATTATGCAAAATGGTTATGTAGAAAAAGAGAAGTTGCAGGATATCAACAAGTTTATTTTGAAACTAATGAGGATTTAGATAAAATATTTAAAAATGTTGATTTTAATGATAAAGATGTTTTATCAGTTTTATCTAGTTCTGATCAGCTGTTTAAACTAGGACAATATAATATTAAAAGTATCGATACTTTTGATAAAAATATTCTTACATATTACTATTATTTTATGAGAATTTGGACTATTAAATATTTTGGACAATTATACCCAACAGGTTTAATATCAAATGATTATTTGTGGATAGATGGGCTTTTATCTTCTGTTAATCCTGAGTCAGTTGAAGAGAAAAATGCTTTAATATTCTGGAAATCGTTATTTGATAAAAATGTTGATTTTTCTAAGATGTTTATTAGAAATAGTGAAAAAAGCTTAAACTATAGCAGGAATGTTGATGATTGTAAAATTCCAGATAATTTTAATTTTTCTCATATTAATTTGTTTAAAAAACAAAAATTTGATAAAAAATATGATGTTGCTGTTATTTCAAATATTATGGAGTGGAGTAATGGAGATGCTAGATTTTTAGAGAGATTATATTGGAATCTAAATCAGTTGCTCAGAGATGATGGAGTAGTTTTATGTAGTAGAATGGCTTATAATACTAGTTTATATGGTGTTAGTTTACGTAATGCTTTAGGAGAAAAATTTATTTATAATGATTTTGGTAATGATGGATATGTTTATCAAAAAAAAATATGATATAATTTTTTTAAAGAAGGAGTGGTGCAATGATCCGAAAGGATTTGAAGAAAAAAGCGAAAGGGGTTTTAAAAAAGAACTATTTTAAATGCATTTTAGTAGCATTTATAGTTGGTTTGGTTGTTAATACTGGTTATACTTATACAAGTAATAATATTAAAACTACAGATAATAAAGTATCTAATGCAGAATCAGTTCATACTGATAAAGAATCTAATTATGATACTATGGAAAAATTCTTTAAGGATTTGGATATTGATATTACTTTGAAATCTGATAGTAAGGCTGCAAAGGGTCTTGCTGCACCAATTGTTAATAAAGTGACTGAGGGAAAATCTTCTATTATTTACTTGCTTAATTTTATTGATTTAGCTTTCTTTAAAAAGAATATGGGAGGAGCAATAGTATCTTTAATTGCAACTATTATAGTTATATTGTTTTATTTCTTTATTCAAAATATTATTGTTATTGGAGATAGTAGATTTTTCTTAGAAACGAGAAGATATTCTAAGACAAAATTGGAAAGAATATTATTTCCTTATAAATCAAAAAGAATATTTCATCTTGCTTTTGTTACATTTATTAAAGAGTTAAAATTATTTTTATGGTTTTTTACTATTATAGGAATATTTATCAAGTATTATGAATATTCTATGATTCCATATGTTTTGGCAGAAAATCCTAACATAAGTAGAAAAGATGCTTTTAGACTTTCTAAGGAATTAACGAAAGGATATAAATGGGAATTATTTAAATTAGATTTAAGCTTAATTGGTTGGGAGATACTTTCTGCATTTACTTTAGGACTTAGTAGTTTATTATTTACTGATGCATACAAAAGATGTATCTATGCTGAGTTTTATATGAAGACTAGATCTGAACATAAAAAAGAATTTAAAGATCTTTTAATTGATGATAATCTTGATATTAAAGAAGCTAAGGATGAAGAATATCCTATGACTGTTAGTGAAAAGAAAAAAGAAATGAAAAGAGATTATAATAAAAAATATAGTCTTACAACTTATATAATGTTCTTCTTCTCATTTGCATTTGTTGGATGGTTATACGAAGTAGCAATTCATTTAGTAAAAGATGGAGTTTTTGTAAATAGAGGAACTATGTATGGACCATGGCTTCCTATATATGGATTTGGTATTGTGTTTATTCTATTCTTGCTTAGACCTTTCCGTAATAATTATGTTAAATTTTTCATTGCTACTGTTTTATTATGTGGAGTACTTGAATATGCAGCCTCTTGGTATTTGGAGACATTTAAAGGTATGAAATGGTGGGATTATTCAGGTTATTTCTTAAATATTAATGGAAGAGTTTGCTTTGAAGGATTACTTGTATTTGGTCTTGGTGGATGTGCAGTTACTTATTTAGTGGCTCCTATACTTGATCAGCTATATGCTAAGATTGCACCTAAGATAAGAATTATAATATGTGTTGTATTAGTTATGTTTTTTGGAGTTGATTTTGCATATTCAAGTGTTCATCCTAATGCTGGAAAAGGTATAACTGATTATGAATAACAAAAAGTGGGTTTCTATAATTCACTTTTTTTGTTTTTTATTATATAATAAGCTTGTTGATAAAACTTTATTATTGGATTGAGGTGTTGTATGTTTAAGATTAAAGGTACAAGGAAATTGGCTCATTTTATGATTTTTTCGCTTGTTCTTTTACTTTTTTTGTTTTCATTAGTTATTGTTGGTACGGGTTATAGCCTTTTTACTAGGTATTACTCAAGAGAATATAGTGAATCTGCATATAGGGTTGGTCTTACGGCAGAGGCTCTTATTAAAACTGATCATTTAGATGAGTATCTTGCTTCTAATGGTGAGAATGAAGAATATAAAATAACTAATAATAGATTAGGTATTTTAACTAATAATATGGATGTCTCAATTATTTATGTAATTAAGCTTGATGATGATTATAAGAATTATACTAGTATTTTTAATGTAGTTAATAATAATAGTGGTTATAGTCCTTGGGAGATAGGAAGTAGACACAAGACTACAAATGAAATATATGAAAAAAAGTATAAGGAAATAATGGATGGAAAGATTGAAAAAGCAACAATCTTCAGAACTAGAGATTTAAATGGTGCTAAACCTCATTTGACATCATTAATGCCATTGAAAAATAGTAATGGTGATATTGTCGCAATACTTTGTGTACAAAGATTTATGGGTAATTTGAAGAATGCTAGAAGGAGATATGTTTTAAGTATTTTTATATTTACTATAATATCTATTATTATTTCAATTATTATAACTAAACTATTTATTGGAAATCAAGTTGTTAAACCGGTTATTCAAATTAATAAGGAAGCAAAAAGATTTGCTAATGATGAGGAAAAAACTGTTGGTGATTTTGAAAAAGTAAGTATTATTAGTGAGATTGAAAGTTTATCTCGTTCTATTAATAAAATGGAGAAGGATACAGTTAAGTATATTGATACTATAACTGATGCGACAAAGGAAAAAGAAAAAATTAGTACTGAATTAAAACTTGCTAGTGCTATTCAAGAAAATTCTCTTCCTAATGATTTTCCTGCATTTCCGGAGCGAGAAGATTTTGATTTGTATGCTTTAATGAGACCTGCTAAAGAGGTTGGTGGAGACTTTTATGATTTCTTCTTGATTGATGATAATCATATTGGTTTAGTAATGGCAGATGTTTCTGGAAAGGGTGTTCCTGCAGCATTATTTATGATGGTTACGAAGATACTTATTAATGAAATTTCTCATAGTGTTAAAAGCCCTGGAGAAATATTAACTTTAGTAAATGAAAGAATATGTAATAATAATAAAGCTAATATGTTTATTACTGTTTGGTTAGGTATCTTAGATTTAAGAACTGGAGAGATGGTTGCTGCTAATGCTGGTCATGAAGATCCTGCTATTTGTAAAAAAGATGGTGAATTTATAATTAATAAACAGAAACATGGAATACCTGTTGGTGCAATGGAGGAATATAAATATAAAGATTATGATATTAAGTTAGAATCTGGTGATAAGTTATTTATATATACAGATGGTGTTCCTGAAGCTGAAAACAATAATGATAAAATGTTTGGTTTAGAAAAAATGATTGAATCTCTGAATAGGGTTAAGAATAATAGTTGTGAGGATATACTTGTTGGTGTTAAAAATGATGTTGATACATTTGTTGATGGTGCTATACGATTTGATGATTTGACGATGTTATGTTTTGAGTATATAGGTAAAGATAATAGTATAAGGAAGAAAGAAACTTTTAAAGCTGATACAGAAGAACTTGAAAGGGTTTTATCCTTCATACATGGTGTTGTTAATAAAAGAGTTGAAAATAAAATAACAATGAAATTAGATGTTGTTGTTGAAGAGATATTTGTTAATATTTGTCATTATGCTTATGAAGATTCTGGTTTTGCAGATATAGAAGTATCTTTAAATAAAAATAAATTATCTATTACTTTTATGGATGAAGGAGTTCCTTTTGATCCATTGAAGAAGGATGAACCTGATATAAGTTTACCTAGTGATGATAGAGAGATTGGGGGACTTGGAATATTTATGGTTAAGAAGATTATGGATAAAGTTAGTTATAAATATGAGAATAATAAAAATATTTTAACAATTGAAAAGAAACTAGGAGGTAAATAATATGTTGTCTTTTGTTGAAAAATTCCAAGAAAATGTGAATAAAAGTCCTAATATGACTTTCATTTACGATGAGTATAATACTAAGGGGATTAGTTATTCAAAGATTGATGAAGTGTCTGCTAAAATTTATGCATATTTGTCAAATATAGGTGTTGGCAAAGAAGATTTTGTTTTAATTAATTTGCCTAGAGGTGTACAACCTGTCCTTGCTATGGTAGGTGTATGGAAAGCAGGAGCTGCATTTACTATAGTTGAAGATAATTATGCACCTGATAGAATTGAATTCATAAGAAAAGATTGTAATTGTAAAGCAGAGATTAATAAAGATAATTGGGATGAGATTATGAAGCTTGATCCTAAAGAAGGATTTGTTGTTGCTGATTTACATGATGCTGCTTTTGCAATTTATACATCTGGAACTACTGGTAATCCTAAAGGTGTTTTACATGAATATGGAAATATTCTAAGAGCAGTTGATTCTGTTAGAATTAGTGAAGATGAGGCTTTGGTTAAGGGAAATGAACATGGGGCTTTAGTTGCACCTTTAAACTTTATTGCATCAACAATTTTCTTAATGTATGTATTGTATGCAGGAAGTGATTTAGGAAATATTAAGTTATATATAGTTTCTTATGCTACTTTGAAAAATCCTGTTGCACTAAAGAAATTTATGTTGGAAAAAACTATTTCATTAACTTTCTTAACTCCATCTTATGTAAGAATGTTAAAAGGTTCTACAGGACCTTTCTTAAAGACACTTATTGTTGGAAGCGAACCTGCAAACAATGTATATATGAAGGGCGTTAAATTATGTAATACTTATATGATGAGTGAGAGTGCCTTTATTGTTAGTATGTTTAAGATAGATAAATCATATGAAACTTGTCCAATAGGAAAGAATACATTAAAAGATTTGAATATTAAATTATTAGATGAAGATGGAAAAGAAGTTAAAGATGGTGAAACTGGTGAACTTTGTTATGATAATCCATACTTTAGAGGTTATATGAATTTACCTGAAGAGACTGAAAAGGCTCTTAAAGATGGAATCTATCATTCTGGGGATCTTGCTATGAAGAATCCAAATGGTAATTTAGTATTACTTGGTCGTAATAATGATATGATTAAAATTAATGGTAATAGAATTGAACCTGCTGAAATTGAAGCTGCTGTTAAACAAGTGCTTGGAGTTAGTTGGGTTGCTGCTAAAGGATTCAATGAAGCAAATCAATCTTATATCTGTGCTTATTATAAAGATGATGTTGAATTTAATGTGGAAGAAGTAAGAGAAGAATTATTAAAGAGACTTCCTTACTATATGTTACCTGCATATTTTGTTAAAATTGATGAGATTCCATTAAAGGCTAGTGGTAAATTAGATAGGAAAGCATTACCTGCTCCTGATACAAAAGATTTTCAAAGTACTTATGTAGAACCTACAAATGATTTAGAAAAAGCAATATGTGGTGCTTTTGCTAAAGTGCTTGGACTTGATAGAGTTGGTATTAAAGATGATTTCTATGAAATGGGTGGAGACTCATTAAAAGCAATTGAAGCTGTTGTTGAGACTAAACTTCCTGGAATAAATGTTTCACATATCTTTAGAGGAAGATGTGCAGAAGAAATTGCAAAGATATATCAAGAATCTGTTACAAGTGATGATGGTGTATCAGCAGAAGAGAAGAACGATGAAGCAATGAAGATTGAACATCCACTTACTACTGAACAATTATATATGGTTGATTATCAATTATATACACCTAAGTCTACAATGTATAACTTATTTACAATGTTAAAAGTAGATACAAGTTTATATAATATGGAAGATCTTGCTAAGGCAATGTATAATGTTTTAAAAAATCATCCGGCTTTACTTACAACATTCCATTTCAATGAAGATGGAGATTTAGTTCAAAAATATAGTTCTGATTTATTAGAAGAAATAAAAGTTGAACATATTTCAGAATTTGACTTTAATCAAATAAAGGACAATTTGGTAATGCCATTTAAGTTGATTAACTCTAAATTATTTAGATGTCGAGTATTCCAAACTGAAAAATGTGGATATGCTTTTATTGATGTTCATCATTCATTATTTGATGGGACTTCATTTAAAGTATTAATGGCTAATATGGTTAAATCTTATATGGGAATGGAATTAGATAAGGATTTCTATTATTACATTCTTGATAAGAGGGAAAAAGAACAACAGTCTGAGTTTTATGAAGAAGCTCGTAAGTATTATGAAGAAATGTATGATGATGTTGAATGGTCAGTTAAAGCAAATGTTGATCATGATTCAAGAGAAAATGAAATGGGTGAGTTGTTCTCTAAATTTGATGTTAAAGATGAAGAAATGTCTATTATTGAGAAGAACTTTAAGATTAGTAGAAATGAGTTCTTTATAACAGTGGCACTTCTTACATTATCTATATATAACAAAAAGGATAATGTTAAGATTACATGGATATATAATGGTAGAGATGATGCTTATTCAATGGGTAGTGTTGGACTATTATTCAGAGATCTACCTGTTGGCTTAAAACTTAATGGTAAGAGAACAATAAGAGATTTATATCAAGATGTTCATAAACAAGTTCAAAATGCGATTAAGTATAGTTGTTATCCATATGAGGATTTAGATGCTGAGGTTGTATCAGAAGATGGTGCTTGTCTTTTATATCAACAAGATATTAGAGATGGTGGAGATCTTGAGGATATGAATATTGAAATGATTACTGTTAGACAAAATCAAGCAGCTTCTCAAGCTTTAATGGATATTCAAATTCTTGATGGAGAAGATGGATTAGAAACAATGATTGATTATGCAGCTAGTAGATATGATGAAGAAAGCATTGTTAAGTTTAAAGATATCTTTATGAAGATTACACAACTTTTATTACACCATACTACTCAAGATGATATTACTGTTTCTGATATCAAGAAACAAGTTAATAGTAACAATAGTATATTTAAACTTGTAACTGGAATATTCAGTAGAAAGGGTTAGATTATGGCTAAGAAAAAAATAAAAGATGAAGATAGTGAATTGGCTCAGAATTTTAACTTTTTCTCTTTAATGAAATTTGTCTTTCCTAGTATATTTGCATTTGTGTTTATTGCACTATATCAAATGGTAGATGGATTCTTCATTCAAGAGTTTGTTGGTGATTTAGCAATTGCGACAGTAAACTTATATTTACCAATTTTATATTTGTTTATTGCTTTGGGTGTAATGCTAGGAACTGGTGCTAATGCAGTTATTGTTAAATTTGTTGGAGAGGGTAAACTAAAAGAAGCTGGTAAAGCATTTTCGAATACTTTGTTATTTACTTTAATAATAGCAATTGTACTTACAGTTATTTGTTTGGTTTTTGCAGAGCCTATTATGAGGCTCTGTGGAGCTACAAGTGGAAATATTGGATATCTTAGACCTTACTATATGATAATGACAACATTTTCTATTGCAATAATGTTACAATCATTACTTGGGATATTAATAATAGGTGAAGGAAAATCTGTTACGGCTGCAGTTGTAATTATTATAGGTGGAGTTACAAACTGTCTTCTTGACTATATCTTTATGAAACATCTTCATATGGGTATTAAAGGAGCTGCTATTGCTACTGCAACAGGATATATGAGTACAATTATTTATGCATTTTACTATTATATAATTGCTAAGAAGAGTAAATATAAGATTAAGTTTTCTGGACTTAATTTAAAGCAAATTGGTGTTATATCATTTAATGGTTCATCTGATATGATTTCAAACCTTGCTGGAGCAGTTACTTCAATAATAATGAATCATTTAGCTTTTAAATATTATGGTGAAATAGGAGTTAGTTCATTATCTGTAGTATTCTACTTCCAATTTATTATGGAATCTATTTTTATGGGATTCACATCTGCGGTTGAGCCTGTATTTAGTTATCATTATGGTAGTGGAGATAAAGAGGCTCGCAAGAAAGTATTTAAACTATCAAATATTTGGATATTTGTAATATCTATTGTGATAATGGTAATATCATATTTATTACGTAATAATATTGTTGATATTTTCTTTGATAGAGGAACAGAAATATATAAGATAACACAACTTGGATTTACAATTTCAATACTTGCAACATTATTTTGTGGATATAACACGTTCTTCTCAGGATTATTTACAGCATTTTCGAATGGTTTGATATCTGGAATATTATCTGTTGTGAGAACGTTTGTTATATTAGTAATTAGTTTATATTTAATGTCTTATTTATTTGAAGGAATTGGATTATGGTCTGCATGGCCTGTTGCTGAGGTTGTTGCTCTTATATTTAGTTTGGTATTTGTTATTAAGTATAAAAATAGGTATAATTATATTTAGAAGGGATGATGTTTATGAAAATTGATTTAAAGAAAGAAGATAAAAAATTAACTATTAAGTTGGGTGGAAAACTAGATACTAATACTTCTCCTGATTTGGATTCTAAGATGAGTGAATTAGAAGGAATGGAAGAGGTTGTAATTGATATGAAGGATTTAGATTATATTTCTTCTGCAGGACTTAGAGTATTGTTATCTATGCAAAAAGTTATGAACAAACAAGGAAAAATGACTATTATAAATGTATGTGATAATGTTATGGATATTTTTGAGGTAACTGGTTTTTCAGATATTTTAGATATTGAGGAATAAGTATTTATATAGATAAAATTTGTTATTATAACTTGGGAGTGTAATTAATGAGTAAGATGTTAAAGGACTATGTTGGCAATTATATAGATGAGATTGATCGAAATGTTTATGAAATAAATTGTAATGATTTTTTCACATTGTCTAAGATTAATAATTCGTTGAGAAAAATGATTGTTAAAGAAAAACAGGATTTTATAGATTCTGGCTATAAATTAAGTGAAGATGATTTGTTTTTAGTTAGAACAATGGATGAATTACCTGATGATTTAGTTTATAGATCTTTTGCAAATAGTGGTAAGTTTACTATGATGAAGAATCCTTTTGAAAGGATAATGGAAGATTATAATTTATCAGAACAAGAAATTGAAGATAACAAGTTGGTTTGTCCAATATTTAGGGATACAGTTCATTTTTCCATTAATGGAATTGTTAGTAATTTATGGTATACAGATAATTTTACTGACAGGGGTGTTGTTGTTATAGAACCTTTAAAAAATCATTCTGATAAGTTAATTAATGTGAATCCTGTAGATTCTTTTATTGATGTCGGTGAAAGTGATGAACCTATAAAAGATAATGCGGTATTTATTATGGATAAAAATGTATATAATAATTTATCGCAGGAAGTTAAGAAAAAAATTAGAGAAAATAAGCTTTATTTGTTTGATTCAAAAAAATATAGTATTAATGATAATAGTGATGAATATATGTTTAATTCACCATTAGAGATGATTACTGATATGGTTATTTGTCATAATGGTAACTTACCTCAACATTCTATTTCTCAGTCGTATTTACGAAGCGAGTCTTGTAGTTATGAGGGTGAACATTATTCTGATAAAGAGTATTTAAAAATGTTTACAGATTTAATTGATAAAGTTAGTATGAATATGTTTGGTATTAGTTATTATAAGTTGAATGAAGAAATAAAAAGTAAAAGAGAAACTGATAAAGATAATTATGGGGTTTTTCATAGTGATACTGATTATTTTGATAAAGAAATTAGTATTAATTATAATAATAGACTAAGTACTATAAAAAAATATTTGCAAGTATTACACGATAAATTGGGTTTATCAGATGAAATGTTTGAATATATTTATAAACGTTATTGTAGATATGTTGAATTGAATTTTTCAAAAGGTGCTTATGGTGGAAGAGGAACGCACAGATTATCATTAATTAATCGTGATGATGCATGTGATTTTATTGATAAAGTATCACTTGATATATTTCTTATGGTTACAAAAGAGTTTAATTCTTATGAAAAAGATTTACTAGATAAGCAAGCAAGAAAACATCAAGTTTCTAGTATTTTTAATGATGATGATAGTAAGGAAGATGAGCATTTAAAGAAAAGTGTATTGTGATTTTTATGGGTAATAGTATTTATTTAAGTATTAAGAAAAAAAGTGAAGTTAAAATTAATGATTTGAAGTTTCCTGATTTTATAAAAAGAGATGAAAATAAAAAAGCTTTTTCATTGCTTTTTGAGATGTTTAATTATTTAGGATTAGATATTAATATAAATGATATTTATTATAGCAATAATGGTAAGCCATATATTAAGAATTCTAATATTAAATTTAATTATTCTCATTCTAATAATTATATAGCTTGTTCAATTTCGTCAGTTGAAATGGGAGTTGATATAGAAGATGAATTTAAGATGAGTGATGAAGCTAGGAGATTGTATCTTTCTGGAATAAAAGATAATTATAGAAAAGCATTTGTGATGAAAGAAGCATATTGTAAATTACTTGGAGACTTTGATGATGACTTTTTCAAAAAGCTTGATGTTGATAATATTTCTAAGAATAAATATGAAATAAATAATGATGATTATGATTTGGTTTTATTTTATGAAGGAAAAGTAAAAAAAATTAATATAATACTATAGTAGTATTATATTTTTTTTTGTTATAATATAGATGTATTTTTTATGGAGGTGACTTTATGTTAGAATTAAAAAATATCAAGAAAAGCTATACTGTTGGTGAGACTAAACAGGAAGTATTAAAGGGAATAGATATTAAATTTAGAAATAATGAATTTACTTCTATTTTAGGATCTAGTGG
>CACXJP010000015.1 GCA_902768065.1 uncultured Erysipelotrichaceae bacterium | reverse complement strand
AGATATTATTCAAGCTATGAAAGTTAATCTTGAATTAGAAGAACATGAGGATATTAAGGAATTCCATTTCTCAATAAATGAACCTTATGAAAAGAAAGTCATTGGTGAGGGTCCTTATTCAAATACTGGTACATACAGATTATTACCTGACTTTACTGGTGATACTGAAGCTCAGGCAAGAGCCACTGCTTCTAGACTAGGTATTTCAGTAACATTCGATGGAACTTCTGGAACCGTAGTTGCACAAAGTGAACCTGCAAACAAGAGAATTGACTTGATGAGAGGTGGATTAAGATTAACATTATCTGGTAATAAGAAAGTCGATACTAAAATCATAGATGATAAGAGTGATAAGAAGAATACCACTGGTGGAAATATCGAAGATAAAACAAAACCAACTACTGATGATAATAATAACAATACAGGAAAAGATGACGATAATGATACCGGTGGTGGAAATTCAAATAATAACACTCCTAATGATAATAATGACAATGAAAAAGAATAAAAAAAAGAAGAATTTATATTCTTCTTTTTTAATGTCCAAATGGAACCCAACAAAAGTATTCATCCCATATTTCTTTTCCTTTTGATAAAGTAGTGACAGTCTTATTATAAAAGTTTTCTCCAATATCTTGAGCTGCGCCTACAAAATTCCAATCTTGAAGATGATTAATAAGTTTATTTCCTGTTTTAATGTCTTCATTTATCATTTTTTCACCATAATCAAAGACATCATAAGTTGCATTTGTCAATACTTTATTTTCTTCCTGAACAAAGTCTCCAAGCCATGGAATACCAAATCTGTCTGTTTCAAAGGCAAAGGCATCAGCTGTGGTGGTTGTTAATGTTGTTACGGCTCTAGCACCAGTTTTACTTGCAAAATGATTTACTGATGTTGGATCAGTCCAATCAGTTGTAAATAATTCATATGTAGCTGATAACGCAGGAGCAAGTCCATCTACTAATAAATATGTTGCATCTTTTAGAATATTAGGAGCCCATGGCATCAAGCCTTGATGACCTTCATCATCTTCTGTTTCTGGTCTATTATCAAACAACCAATAATTAGCTTCATTTTTCATTACAGAATTAAAATCTTCAAGAGTAAATCCATAATATTTTTTTAGCATTTGATCAGTATTATAAACATTTTTACTCGTTTTCTTTACATTTCCATTCTCATCAAATGTACTATTTATATAATCATCATCATATAAATACTCTATCATATGTCCTTGGTTTTGAGTTGCATCAATCAGTGTTACATTATGTCCAGGAGTAACTTGATTTTTTGTCCATGCATGTTTTCCTTCTGTTACCGCAGGAAGAGTTAATTGATAGTCTTTAAACTTATCAAATGAATTAATCGTATGGACAAGATCCATTTCATTTGCATAGTAATGGAAATTATTACTTCCTGTAATATTATTTATATCTTCTTGTGTTAAATCAGGAGCATGAAGTGGATTTAATAATGTAACTGAACCTATAACATCATGTGCATCATCATATTTATTATATAAGTATTTTACACCATACTCTGTATCACATCCTCCAAGAGAATATCCGAAGAAGTTTAGTTTTGTTCCATCTTTTTTTGCCATCTTATAAGCATAATCAGCAACTTGTTCTGCCTGAAAAGTTTGTTTTGTAGGAATATTTATACACGGAGTTAGTTTGTCGTTAGCACCTGCTATTAGGTCAGTCATAACGTCACCGGTTCCGCCCTCTGTATATCCATATGATACTTTATAATTACCGTATTGATCTTTTACTATTAAAGAATCGAGTCCTGATTCCTCATCAAATATACACTCAACCACCTCATAATCATAGTCTTCTCCTTCAAGTTTTTCTTTAAAATATGATAGATGAAGTGGTTTACCGCTCTTATCTGTTGGTTTTACATGGATCAATCCATATTGATCTTTTTCGCCTTTATATAATTTCTTATTATATCCTTCCCTGATTTTGTCCATTACCTCTGTTGATTCAGATCTGAACATATCAAGAGGACTCATTTGGGCAAAACTATTGTTTTCAGTATCTGTAGATGCGCTTTTTGCTGAAGTATTTGTTGTACTTGAGGAATCTAAATCTACTACTTCTAGTTGCATATTTTTTGTCCTTGTTGATCCTATTGGTTCACTTTTTAGAAATGGAGATAAAAATGGATTGACAGATTGATAACTTTCAAAAGAAGGACTTTCTAATCTTTCACCCATTTTGTTCTTCCTCTGTTTTTCTATCATTAAAGATCATTCTAATAACAGGCTCTAAAGAATTCAATTCTTGAATAAATGCAGTAGATTCATCATCGTTATATCCCATATGGATTATTTTATCTATTTGTTCATGATTGAATGCAAGTTTTATATTATTTCCTGACGGAAACAGTACAGCACTATAATCATAAAGAGTATCTCCATCTTTACCATCAGATACTAAGTAACCATTTATCATTACTTTTTTTGTTGCATCTTTTAGTAAACAAACAGTTCCTACTGGTAAGAATTTTTCTTCATCACTTTGTTTTCTTGATTCTATATCAAGATGCGCAAGTACTTCATAAAATTCCTCAGAACTTTCAACTTTTTCAAAAAATTGATTTCCATTTTCAGATACTAATTTTCTTAGTAAAATATCTTTTACATCATCAACATTTGATAATAAACAATATGTTTTACCATTATGTTCTATATTCTTTGCAACTAAATATTCATTATTATTTAGTACTACTGTTTTTACTTTCATTCTTTTGATCCCCTTCCACAAATCTTCTTTCTCCATCTTCGATCCATTGTCTTCTCCATTGATCAAAGCTTGGTTTTCCATCTGAACCAATATAGTTATGCTTTACAAGATAATCATTCCAGTCTGAATATCCTAATAACTGAACAAGTTTTTCAGATTCTGCCTTTCCTAATAATTGATAGAATCCTGAGATGTTTTCTTCTGATAATTCTGGTACAAGTAGAGCATATTCTGTAATCGTATGACTAACTGATGGATCTAAATTATATTTTTCCATTATATCTTTTGCTTCAAATTGGTATACCCTATTGTAATCATAAGCTTGTTGTTTACTATATCCAAATTCTTCATTGAATTTAGCACATCCAACCGTACTAAGTGCAGTTGTTGTTACAACTGCCATTATAAGGGCCTTTTTCCCAACATCTTTTATTTTTACAACGACAGGTTGCTTTTCACTTGGTCCTACACTTTTTTTCTCTGTTTCTTTTAATAATTCATCATATTTCATTTTGTATTTATCCTTTCATATTATCAACTTAATTATAGCAAACAAATATATACTTTTCAATTATCTCAAAAAAAAGAGTTAGATTAATCTAACTCTACTAATGATAATTTTATGTCATCATGTATGAATACTAATGTTGCTTTCTTTTGGTAATCTGAAAACGCCTCATCAGTATATGACCATACTACATCTACATAATATGCTTTTTCATCTGTTGATGAGCCATAGGCAAATGCTTTTTGACTTAAATCTTTTATTTCTATATTTGTAACAACTGGAAGATTTTGTTTTCTATTTCCATATATATTGCTTTCTACATACTTGTAATATGTATCCTGAGCATTTTGTAAGAAGTTTGGTTCTACTTCTTTATAAACAAAATCAACTCCACCAACATCTGTTTTAGCCATCTTATCTTTTAATGAATAGAAGTCATATACAAACATCTCGGATATTTTCTTAGCATATTTTTCTTCATCTACTTCTTTAGCATTTAATATTTCTTTTAACTCACTAAACATTTTTTGATATTCTTTTGGTTTGTTTTCTTTTAATTTATATCCATATTTAGAAATATTATCAATTACCTTTACTTCTTTTGCTTTGTCATTTCCATTTAGACTTTTAAATCCAAAGTATGCTCCTACTCCTGCGATAAGCATAACAATTATTATAATTATAACCTTTTTAACATTCTTTTTTAATTTCATAGACTACTCCTCTTTCAATGATAAACTCTTTTCTGGATTAAATAAATCAAATGTAATAATATTGTTTGAAACATTCAATAATCTATTTGCATATTCCACGTTATTTGATATTTCTTCTTCTGATATTTCTTCTTCTGTTAATGGAAGATATGCTGATTTTTGACTGTTGTAATACATTTTATTTGTTACCCAGTTTCCATTAGGGAAAACAACTATGTTATTTTCTCTTGTATTAAATATATCATGACCTAAAGCATATTTATTATAGAATCCAAACATATTTCCTATAGTTGGCATTACATCATACATTCCCATCACATTATCTATTCTCATATTTAATTTTGTATCTTTCATATCTTTTGTCCAAATGATGAATGGCACTTTTCTACCTAACTCATATTGGTATGAGTCATATTCTTTATAATTTGGATCTTCTTCATCTAGTGTTGAATCATTTTCTTTATCATAATTAAACATTCTATTATAGTCTTTTCTTGGAAGTCTTGCATCATGATCTCCATATATAATTACTACTGTATTTTCTAATAATCCTTCTTCATCTAGTTTAGTAAAGAATTCACCTAATGCACTATCGGCATAATGGTATGATTTTAGATAATTACCTACTTTAGTTCCTTCCATATATGGATATACTTTTTCTTCTGTTTTTCCATCTTCTGTTGTTACTGTTTCTTTTATATCTACTGGGAACTCTCCATATTTATCTACACTTGAGAATGGTGTATGATTTGTTAACATTATTAATAGTCCATACCATTTCTCATGTTTTTGATCTATCTTCTTTAGTTTTGTTACTGATTGAGAGAAGAATTCTTTATCAGATAGTCCTAATCCAATAGAATTTTCCTTATCTACTTTATAATCAACCTTACTATAAAATCTATCATATCCTATACTCTTATACATATTTCTTCTATTCCAGAAATCTGCATTGTTAGCATGCATACTAAATGTATAATAACCTTGTTCTTTTAATAGTTTTGGTGTAGTTATATATGTTCTATCATAATATGATACAAAAGCTGTTCCTGACTTTGTTGGTAATAGTGATGTATTATAAGTTAATTCTGAGTCACTACTTGTTCCAACACTTACTTGTGAATGGAAGTTTGAGAAGAACATTCCTTCACTTGCAATTCTTGATAAGTTTGGAGCTACCTTCTGACCATTAAATTCCATATCCATAACATTATCCATCATACTCTCTGCATGAATAACAATTACATTCTTTCCTTTAAATATATCGGTATATTCATTTGCGATTGGTGCCTCGGATACATCTTTAAAATAGTCATTAAAATCTTTATTTGCTTTATCATATCCAAACATTGAACTAATCTTAGGTTGAAGTGAAGTAACAACATCATTAAACTGATAAATATATATACCAAAACGCATTACAATATATTCTTTATTCCATTGTTTTATAAATCTTGATACATCTAAAGAATTCATTGTTACTAAGAATATTAATAATAATATTCCTGTAGTACTAAGTGATTTAAGAGTTTTCTTCTTTCTTTCTGATTTTATATCAACACGTCTATAATAGTTTTTCTTTTTTAGTTTAATATGAGTAATTATTAAAATAATGGGTCCAAATATATATATTATATCTTTTAATTGAACGACATTTTCTACAACAGCATCTCCTACATCACTTATATATTGTGTTAGAGATAGCATTGATACTGATGCGAATGATGTATAAAATGTATAATAAACCGAATTAATAATACATATTAATGTTAAAAAGATACTAAATGACAATAAGTATGTAAATCTATTTTTTGGTTTAAACAAGAATGAAAACGATCCAATAAACATTGCAACTACTGTATCAGCCAAAATTGCCTTTACTGATAGATAATTTTCTACAGATTTCATGCAAAAAAATCTTAATACTGTTGAATTAATTACATTTGTTAAAACAAACACTATCAATAGAAAATTATTTTGGATAAATTGTCTTATTAGATGTTCAGTTTTTATTATTTTTATTTTCTTTTTTGAATCTTTTATTAATTTATTTAATCCATTTTTTATCCTTTTCATTTGAATACCTCGCTTGTATAATTATACCACTATGTCATTATAATTTCAACTTATCGATGGCATGAAAAAAGGAGACTATTCTATTTTATCTCCCTTGTATGTACTAGCATTTATAACCATTCCTAAAACAAATATATATGATAACCAATACACCCAAATGAACATTATTAAAATATTTGAAATACTTCCATAGAACACATCATATGATGTAAATTTTCCAACATAGAAAGCAAATACTTCTGTTGAAATTACCCATAATACTGTCGTAAATAGTGCTCCCTTATTTGTTGTTTTTGATGGTATTTCTTCATCAGGGGCAATTATATACATCAGTTTAATATTAATAAACAGAACTGCTAGTATTATTGGATATTTCAATATCGTTAATATCTTACCTGTAATTTGCATAGCATTTGTACTACCAGTCAACTTAGTAATAATATCTGATAACGTTGTACCAAATACAGGTACGGCTATTAAGAAGAGGAATAAGCTTACAAGTATTGCTATCATTACTATTGCTTTTATTCTTCTACTTAACATATTTCTTGGTTTTACTTTATATATTTCGTTTGAGACATTTATCATTGAGTATGTTCCATTGCTTGCAAGTAAGAACGCTGAAAAATAGAAGACAAAGATATTAAAGTTAATACCTCCATTTTCTATTATTCCATTTAACAAATCAGCAATTTCTTTGGGAACAGAAGAGTCAATCGCTATTCTTATTGATTCTGTTGATATCGATAATGCTGCTGCTATTGTTGCAATTAATGCCAATAATGGAATTACTGTAATAACAAGAAAAAAGGCAAGTTGCCCTGGTAATATTCTCATTTCTGGTCGCATCAAATATTTGAATATTTTTTGAAATAATTCCCTTGCCTTTTCCATAAATTCACCTTTATTTATATTCTTCTTTATTTGTAATCATTTCTAGTGTTGCTTCATTAATAGCATCATCTAATGTCTTTATTTCATCTGTAATCATGCTATAACCTACTGCTGCACCAAATTCATGTGGTAATTTCTTTAGTTCTTTTGAAAGTTTCTTAGTATATGTACTTAATTGTCTATCATTATATCCAACTAAATATATTAAGAACTCATTACCATCTGTTCTAATTATTTCACTGTTCTCTAATTGAGTATTTACTAAAATACCTGCAGCTTTAATAATTAGTTGATCTCCTTCTTCATGACCATAATTATCATTGATATATTTAACATTATTTAAATCTACCATTACAATTGCTTGAGGGAACACATCGCAGTCTTCCCATTCTGGCATCTTTAGATTTAAATAGTTTCTATTTTTTAAAGATGTTAGCATATCTGTATATTTATGTCTATCAGTTATTTTTACTTTCTTCTTTTGTTTTTTCTTCTTTAGATATAAGTAAATTAATCCAATAATAATTAGAGGTGTGAATATTAATAAAAGGATGTTTGTATACAATTGTTGGAATGTTGAATCCTCTATTTTTATTGCAGATAGATTTTCTATACCTGAATTACGATAATTATAATATGAATTTGTGTTGATTATATAATTAAATAAATCATAGAATGCTTCATTATCTTTCTTAACCATAAATTTATAGTCATTCATCATATTATCTTTATATAACAACTTTAATTTTTTAAATTTATTATTTTGATAATGTGAGTATATTTCACTATCTACTACTATTATTTTATCATTTGCTTTCTTTACTAAATCATCAAGATTATTGTATGTTGTGATTGTTGCTCTTGAATTATTTTTGAAATAATTATATAGAGAATCATCCCCTAACATAGCAATTTCTTCACCTTTAAGACTTTCAAATGATGTAATAATATGATTATCTTTTTGTCTTCCCAATACAGCATAATCTTCTATAAATGTTGATACTGTTGGAAGGTAATTCTCATTTGAATAATTATAATAGTCAAAGTAAATATCAACTTCACCTTTATCAATTGCATTTTCTAGTTCTTTTAAATTTTTGTATTTTTTGTACTTAAAGTTAATATCAGTTAATCTTGTTATTCTATCAATGTATTCTCCTGCTATACCAGCAACTTTTTTGTTAACTTTCTTTTCATATGGAGCATTATCAATATATCCATATACGTAATTCTTTGAGATTAATGTTGCTTTAGTTTTTGCTGATAGTTTGTTGTTTTCTAAATAGTAATTTAAATACTCTTCATTGTATTCCTTTATATATTTTGTTTGTTTCCATTTATTATAGTATTTTTTTACGATATTATTTAGTTCTTTATCTCCATCACTTAATGTTAAAACTATTTTTTTCTTCAATTCTGTAAAGTAATAATTGATATGATATTTATCCTTTTGAATTGTATAGTTTAAATACATTATATTTGGAACAATAATCATATCAACTTCACCACTATCTAATGCTGCATATAATTTTGAAATATCTTCATATACTGTGAATGATAGATTTGTTCCACTTTTTAAATAATAACTAACTTCTGCTTCATCATCTTTTAGAACACCATATTTAATACTCTTCATATCCTTAATATGGTTTATTCTAGCATATACTTTTCCTACAGCAACATAGTTATCATCAAATAGGAATAAATCTTTTGATGTAAGCTTTTCATCATTATTTAGTATTCTTATTCTATAACTTGTTGATGTAGAATCTTGTGTTTTTAAATATGATATTTTATTAAAACTAATGCCAATATTTTCTTCAAAGTCATCTATAAAATCAAAAATAACTCCTGTACCATTTAAGCCATATAATGGATAATCATTTACCACTTCGAAGTCATATTCTTTTTCTTCGTTTTCTTCTACCCATCTTTTCTCAGCAACTGTTAGAGTTGTTGTTTTGTCTTCTTTATTATAATACTTATATACAACTACAAATGTAACAATAGCTATAATTATGGGTATTGCTATTAATACCTTTTTCTTCATAATTAACTCTCCGCTCTATCTTTTGTCCATGAAATGCTATCTTTTGCGCGTTGTTTATATCCTACAATTGGAAATTGAGTTTTATTATTATTATTTTTTACAAAGAATTGAAAATCGAAGAATTTTTTTTGTTCATTTGTAAATTCTTCTAATGCTTCTGATCCTAGTTTTTTAGAGTCTTCTAATGAAATATCATCATTAACAGTATATTCTATATTAACTATCTTACCAGCTACTCTTATGTCAATTTTCTTAGTTTTTTCATCTAATCTTTTCTTTACTTTATCTTTTTGTTCTGATGTTACTTTCATTTTATCAACACCATCTAGTCTTGAACCATAAATTGCTTGATTCTCATCATACATAAATAAGCTTTTTATCAATAATACAGAAATTATAACTAATATGAATACTGTTACACCTACAACTGCACTTGAATTTTTCTTAACAAAATCAATTATTTTCATAATCTTATCCTCACATCCTATTATATTTTATTATACACTATGAGCACTTCTTTTTCAACTTGGAATTATTTCAATTCTTCAATTAATATTTCATTAGCAATCCTTGGATTTGCTTTTCCTTTTGTCTCTTTCATTACTTGTCCCATCAAATATTTTATTGCTCTGTCATGACCATTCTTATAGTCATTAACACTTTCTGGGTTGTTAGCAATTATTGTCTTAATTGTTTTTCTTATTTCTTCATCATTTGATATATTCTCAATACCTTGTTCTTTAATAATATCTTTGATTGATTTATCTGTTTCTAATACTGTATTTAACATATCTTTTAGATTCTTACTTGTAATAGTATTATCATCATATGCTTTTATTAATTCTATAAATCTTTCTTTTGTTAATGTTGTTTCAGTAATTAGTTTTTCATTTTTATTAAGATATGCTGAAATATCTCCTAATAACATATTACTTGCTATTTTAAAGTTAGTTTTTTCATCTAGCATTTCATTTAAATAATCACTTAATGATCTATTTAAGACTATCTTCTTTGCATTTACTTCTGATATTCCTTTTTCTACATAAACTTTCTTTCTTTCATCAGGTAACATTGGTATTTCTTTTTTTGCTTTTTCAATCATTTCATCTGTAATAATTACATATGGAATATCTGGTTCTGGGAAATATCTATAGTCATTTCCTGTTTCTTTTACACGCATTAGAACTGTATCATTCAATTTATCATCAAATCTTCTGGTTTGAGGTTTAAATGTTTTATTTTCATCATACAATTTTGCTTGACGTTCAATTTCTTTTTCTACTGCAAGTCCTGCATTTGAAATTGAACCTATATTTTTTATTTCGGCTTTTGTTCCTAATGGGTCTGATTCTTTCTTTCTAATAGATACATTTACATCTGCTCTCATTGAACCTTCTTCAATTTTACAGTCACTTATATCACAGTAGAATAAAGTCTCTCTTAGTTTTTCTAGATAAACCTTAGCTTCTTCTCCACTACTCATACATGGTTTTGTAACTATTTCTATTAATGGAACTCCTGCTCTATTGAAGTCTAGTAGAGTCTTTGTTCCTCTATGAGCACTCTTACAAGTATCTTCTTCTATATGCATTTCTTCTATATATACTTTTTTCTTTTCTCCATTTACTTCTATTTCAAGGTAACCATCATATCCAATTGGAGTTCTTGATTGTGTTATTTGATAGTTCTTTGGGATATCGGGATAGAAATAATTTTTTCTATCAAAGTGCATTTCTTTTCTTATTTTACAGTTAAGTACTGTTGCTGCTTTAATTGCTAAATTAACAACTTCTTCATTTAAAGTAGGAAGAGTTCCAGGATATCCTAAGTCTATTACATTTGTTAGTGAATTTGCCATTTCACCATATCCATTAATTGATGGTGAAAATATCTTTGTATTTGTTTTTAATTCTACGTGTACTTCGACACCTACAGTAGGAATATAATTAGACATTATTTTTCACCTCCTGGAGTTAAATTTAGGTTAAGTTCTTTTTCGATAGCACTTGCTAATTTATATATTTTTGCTTCTTCAAATGAATTACCAATTATTTGCATTCCTATTGGCATATTATTTGAATCAAAGCCGATTGGTAAGTTTAATCCTGGTAGTCCTGCCATATTAACTGGAATTACTAAGACATCATCCATAAATGTTTTTCTTGGATCATCCATTGGATCATCTAGATTGTATGCTGTTGTAGTTGTTGTTGGTCCAATTAATAAATCATATTTTTCAAAGGCTTTTTCAAATTCAGTTTTCATATCATCTCTAATAGACAATGCTTTATTATAGTATACTTTAGCATTTTCTCCACTCAATAGATATGAACCTACCATTATTCTTCTTTTTACTTCTTCTCCAAATCCTTCTGCTCTGGATGATAAATATAAATCTTCTATGTTTTCTGGATTTTCTTCTGAATGGCCGAACTTAATTCCATCATATCTTGCTAGATTTGAACTTGCTTCTCCCATAGCAATTATCTGATATAGTGTTACTGCATTATCAACATATTTTATATCAATATATTCAACTTTAGCGCCTTTCTTCTCTAGGAGTTTGATAGTTTCTTTTACTTTGTTTCTTATTTCATCATTTACAATATCACTCATAAAGAAGTTAGGAACTCCTATTTTCATTCCTTTAATATCTTCTCCAATTAATCTTGTAAAATCTTCTTCTTTTTTAGATGCTGAAGTTAGATCTTTTTCATCTTTACCTACTATTGCATTTAAAAGTACTGCATTATTATAAACGTTCTTTGTCATAGGTCCAATTTGATCTAGGCTTGATGCGAATGCTACTAAACCAAATCTTGAAATTCTTCCATATGTTGGTTTCATTCCGACAATACCTGTATAACTTGCTGGTTGTCTGATTGAACCTCCTGTATCACTACCTAGGGCAAACATAACATCTCCTGCTGCTATTGTAGTTGCTGAACCACCTGATGATCCTCCTGAAATCTTGTTAGTATTCCATGGATTATGTGGTGCACCGAAATATGAAGTTCTTGAACTTGATCCCATAGCAAATTCATCCATATTTGTCTTTCCTATGATAATCATATTTTTATCATTTATCTTTTCTACTATGGTAGCATTATAAATAGGAATAAAATTATCTAACATATGTGATGCACATGTAGTTTTTAGACCTTTTGTTATGATATTGTCTTTTACTGCTATTGGTATACCAAATAAAATATTATCTACTTCTTTTGCTTCTAATTCTTTTGCTCTTTCTATTGCTGTTTCTTTATTTAATGTGATGTAGGCATTTAATTCTTTATTTGATTCTATTCTTTCAAAAGCTTCTTCTACTAAGTCAATTGGCTTAATTTTCTTTTTCTTTAATAAATCATTTATTTCTTTTAAATCTTTATCTAAATATCCCATATTAAGCTCCTTCTCCACCACTAATAACTACTGGTACTGAAATATAGTTACCACTATGTCTTGGGGCATTTTCTAATACTTCTTTTGGATTCAACATATCTTCTTGTTCATCTTTTCTTAACTTAGTATTTTCACTCCATGGAGCAATTAGAATATCATCATCATATCCTTCTACTTCATTAATTTTTTCTACATCATCTAATAATTTTTTTAATTCTACTTGGTATTTTTCTACTTCTTTGTCTGTTAGTTTTATTCTTGCAAGATCTGCAACGTGTAAAACTTCTTCTTTTGATAATCTATCGGTCATAATAAGGCCTCCTTCAACTTAATTATTATACCAAAAAAAAGACAATATTTGAATATTATCTTCTTATTATGGTTAACTTTCTTTTACTTTATTATTTGTTCTAGATTTTTTATTATTGAAACAATCATGATATTTGAATAAATTAAAGAAAAACTATCATTTACTACTGTTCCGCAAAACAATTGCTCATATAAAGTGTTATTGGATTACTATCTGTTTCTTCATCATAGTCTGTAACTACACCTATTACTGTGGTTTCTTTAAATATTTCTAGTCTTTTTAATTCCCTTTTGTCTGATGCCATATTACAAATTATATCCACAGAATATTTTCCATCCTCATCTATATATCCTATTGTGACTTTATTATCTTTTGTATTATACTCTTTCAATATACCGTTGATTCTTATAAATTTTTTATTATATTTTTCAAACGCTTTATCTTTATCATTATTTAATTCTATTGATAGATCTAGTGCAGATATATCTATTGGTTCAGTATTATACTTTAGCTTATATGTGCCTATTTCCATGTCTCTTCTTCCTTGTAATTGATTATACTTTATTACTTTATAACCTATTCCATAATACTCTTTTGTTCCACCATCCTGATATGTTTTAACTGGAATTGCGAATATAGGTCCTTTTTGATATTTAGTAATCAAAACTATATCTAACGTTACTAAAAATAGAATTATTAAGGCAATTACTAATATTATATTAATTATTCTATTTAATAGTCTAAAGTTTTTCTTTTTTCTTGGCTTTTCTTCCACAACTTCTTTTTCTTCTTCTATTTCTTCTTCTATTTCTTCTTCATCAGATACAATTCTATATTCTTCTATATCATCATTACCTTCTGTATAGATATAGTATTCTTCTGCATCATCTATATAAGTTTTTTTATTTTCTTCAGATTGTTCTTCCACAGTCTTTTTATTCATAGAACTACTTATCATAATTTCACCCCATCAAGTCATTTCTTGCTGCATATTACATATTATATAATAAAATCATGTTTTTGTAAAGAATATCTTCTCTCTGAGATTTCAATGAAAAACTTTAATCATTGATTCAATTTGATTAAAGTTTTTTAATTATGATATTTTTTCTTCAAATTCTTCCTCTGTCCATATAGGAATTCCTAATTCTTGTGCTTTAGTGTACTTACTTCCAGGATTTTTTCCTACTATGACAGCTGATGTTTTCTTGGACACTGATGAAGATGTCTTTCCTCCAAAGTTTTCTATTTTTTCTTGCGCTTCTTCTCTTGTAAATATTTCTAGAGAACCTGTAAGAACAAATGTTTTTCCTAAAAATTCTTCTTTTGTTTCTACTTTTTCTCCTAGGTATTTAGTATTTAATCCTATTTCTTTTAATTTTTCTATTATTTCTTTATTGTGTTCATCTGTAAAGAACTCTGTTAGACTTTTGGCAATTATTTCTCCTATATCTGGAATATTTGTTAATTCTTCTATTGGCGCTTTTGTAAGATTATCAAGTGTTTCATAATGCATTGCAAGTAGTTTTGCAGTTTTTGATCCTACATGTGGTATACCTAAACCAAATAATAGTCTTTCTAAGGAATTATTTTTACTATTTTCTATTGCTTCTAATAGATTAGTAATTGACTTTTCTCCAAAACCTTCTAATCTTGTTAAATCTTTTTTATGTTCTTTTAAGAAGTAGATATCAACGATTGTTTCTATATAGTGAAAATTATAAAAGTCTTCTATTATTCTATCTCCTAGTCCATCTATATTCATAGCATTTCTAGATACAAAATGAATTAATCCTTCTATATGTCTTGCCGGACATTTTTTATTTGGACAATAGTAATCTACTTGCCCTTCTTTTTTTACTAATTTAGTTTGACACATAGGGCATTCAGTTACCATTACAAAGTCTTTTTCTTGTCCTGTTCTTCTTTCTTTTTTTACTTCAACAACTTCAGGTATTACATCCCCTGCTTTTCTAATTGATACTATGTCTCCTATTTTTAGATCTTTTTCCTTAACATAGTCTTCATTATGAAGTGTTGCTCGTGAAATTGTTGAACCAGCTACTATTACAGGATCGAGTACTGCATTTGGAGTTATTTGTCCAGTTCTTCCAACAGTAAAGATTATATCTTTTAGTTTAGTCAATACTTCTTCTGCAGGAAACTTGTATGCAGTTGCCCATTTTGGATATTTGGCTGTATATCCTAATTTCTTTTGGTCCGCGATATTATTTACCTTTATTACTACTCCATCTATGTCATATGGAAGATCTTTCCTAATTGATCCTTTTTCATTAATAAATTCAATTACTTCTTTCATTGATTTTACTAATCTATTGTTTGGATTCATTTTAAATCCTAATTTTTTCATGAAGTCTAGTGCTTCACTATGAGTTTTTAAATTATAATCTTCCGGATCTGGTAAGTGATAAATGAAATTATCCAACTTTCTTTCAGCTGCAATCTTAGAATCTAGCTGTCTAATTGATCCTGCTGCAGCATTACGACAATTTTGAAGAAGTGGTTCATTTTTCTGCTTTCTTTTTTCATTTAACTCTTCTAGAGTTTTTTTATTCATGAATATTTCTCCACGTACTTCAATATCTATATCTTCTTTTAATTTTAATGGTATTACTTTTATAGTTTTAACGTTATGAGTAATATCTTCTCCAGTAGTTCCATCTCCTCTAGTAGCAGCTCTAACTAGTTTTCCTTTCTCATAAGATAAAGATACAGATAATCCATCTATTTTTAATTCACACATATATTGTGGATTAATACCTTCTTTTTTGATTCTTTCATCAAAAGCAATTAACTCACTTTCTGAGAAAACATCACTTAAAGACATCATTGGAATCTTATGAATTACTTTTTCAAAACCTTCTATTATTTTTCCACCAGCATGCTGAGTTGGAGAATCTTCTCTTATCCACTCTGGATGTTCTTCTTCTATTTCAAATAATTCTCTTAAATAATTATCATACTCTTGATCTGTTATAGTTGGATTATCAAGAGTATGATAGTTATAATCAGCTTCATTTATTATATCTATTAGTTCATTCATTCTTTCTTTCATGTTATCACCTATCTACTTATATTATACCATTTTTTAAGTATATAAAAAAAGAGATTACTCTCTTTTCTTATTTTATTGTTGTTTTTGATTGTGTTTTTGTTGTTCAATTGTAATTATTATTAAGATTGATCCTAATAATAATGCAATCAAACTTATTGTATATAAATATATTTGTGTTGATAAGCTTGTATCATCAACCTTTACAACTTGTTTATCATCATTTTTATTACTATTACTTGCAAGTTCTTGTTTTTCTTCCTCTTCTATTGCTATTAATGCATCTAAAATGTTATCTACATTGTCATTATTAGTAAACATTATTACATATGCTGGTGTTTCTTCACTTGATGTAACAGCATTTTTAAATAATGCTTGGTAATTAATTGAACCTGTTGCATAAGAACTTTCTCTTGTTGGATTTAAATCAACATCTAACTTTTTACCAGTATCAGTTCTTTCAATACTCATTAAATCTAAAACTTGGTAATTTGTTTCTTTCATATTAATTAGATTTAAATCATTAGATGAATTTTCTACAAATAAATTCATTAATGATTTTAGTATGTTAACTTTGTATGTATGTGTATATATATCTGGCATTTGTGTAAATTTATATTTAACTGCTAATTCTACAAGATATTCTTTATTATCATTTGTTAATTCATTTTGAAGTAAAGCTTCAATTTGTTCTTTTGTTATATTCAAGTTAATATCTATTATTAAACCATCTGAATATCCTACTTTTCTTTCTTTATACTCAGGATTAATAGTATAACCCTCAGCACTAATATCTATTGTCCTTGTAGGTTCATCATGTAAAAAGTTAATTGAACTCCTTGTTGTTTCTCCATCATTATCTTCTGTTTCAGTTATTTCATATAAATTTAATATTACACCTTCAACTGAATATTGATAATCTCCGTAAGTAAAACTTTTTGGCCATGCTTCATCAGCATTAACTTGTATTGTAGATATCATTGTCACTACAATTAATAAAAATAATAATACTTTCTTTTTCATATACTCCACCTTTATTATTATTATAGTTTTCTCTTTATAAAAATTCAATAAAAAAGGATATGTAATACTATTATTACATATTCTTTACACTTTATTTCCACAAATTCTGTGGATATTCTCCATTATCGTGCAATTTTTTTAATTCCTCTTTTACTTGTGGTGCATCTTCTTTATATGTTACACCATACCAAGTTGCTGTTGTTGAAATAACTTTACATGTTGAATATTTTTCTTCAATTGATTCAAATAAGACATCTGGTATTAAATACTCACATTTTTCTAAATCATCTTTGTTATTATCTAAAAAGTCTTTAAAATGATTTTCAATATATTTGAATATACTTGGAGTGAATAATAACATATTCATTGAAACAGTATCATCATCATCTACTGAAAATTTCTCTAATTTTTCATCTAGTGGTTTTGCTATTATTACTCCATTTTCATTTCTTCCTACAGAACTTTCAGTAATTTTAGTAAGGAATCCATCCTCAACATTACATACACCTCTTTTTACTGTTCCATTTTCAGTAATAGTGTTTTTTACTAAATATCCTATCATTCCATATGGGTATGGTTTTTCATCTTTTAGATTTCTTAAGAACTCTGCTCCTTTAATAAATGCATCTCTTCCATAAAAATCATCAGCATTTATTATCATAAATGGTTCATTTACCTTCTTATTACAACATAGTATTGCATGTGCGGTTCCTAGTGGTTTTACTCTTTCTTCTGGCAAACTATATCCCTCAGGTAGATTGTCATTCTTTTGGAAACAATATTCAACTTTTATATGAGGTTCTACCCTAGATCCTATTGTTTCTTTAAAAATTTCATAATTTTCTTCTTTGATTAAAAATACAACCTTGTTAAAACCTGCCTTTATTGCATCATAAATTGAATAATCTATGATAAATTCTTTGTTTGGCCCCATTGGTTCGATTTGCTTTAAACCTCCAAATCTGCTTCCCATTCCTGCTGCTAAAATAACTAATGTTATATCTTTGTTCATTTATTTTCCTCCTAATAGTTAATTGTATTTTAATTATAGCATAAATATATTTTTTTAAATATAACTTTTATTTATAAAAGAAAAAAAGAAACTATACTTTAGATAGTTTCTTATGATTTTTCATTAGTTTCTTTATTCCATGAGGATGTTTAAATGCTACACTTACTAGAGTATTTGTTACTTCTACAACTTTTCCTGTTCCAAATGTTTCGTGATATACAAAGTCTCCAACTTGATAGTCCACTTCTTCTTCTCTAAACATTTCACCTACTTCAATTTTTTCTTCCTTCTTTGGAATTTCATCTTTAGCATTTGTTTCTAGCAAGTCACTATTTATTTCTCCAATGAATCTACTTACTGGATTTATTTGTTCATTACCATATAAAGTTCTTCTTCTGGCATTTATAAGATGTAGATCATCTTTTGCTCTTGTTATGGCAACATAACATAATCTTCTTTCTTCTTCTATCTCCGAGTTTTCCATTAATGAATTAACATGTGGAAAGATTCCTTCTTCCATACCAACTACAAAGACATGATTAAATTCTAGTCCTTTTACTGAGTGTACGGTCATTAAACTTATTCTATTTGGATCGTCTTTATACTCTTCAACATCACTTATTAAGCTTATTTCAAGCAAGAATTCTTCTAGAGAAATTAATCCTTCTCTTTCTTCAAAAGATTTAGTAATTGATTTAAATTCCTCTAAGTTTTCAAGTCTTACTTCTGACTCTAGTGTTCCTTCACTTTCTAATTCTTGTTTAATTCCTGTTGCATCTAGTACTTTATCAATTAATTCAGTTAAAGTTAAATCTTCTGATACTTTTTTTAATCTTTCGATTAATTCTTTAAATTGTAATTCTTTTCCAGATGTTATGGCCTCATATATACTTATTCCTGCTTCATCTGCTTTTCTTGTAAGGTTCTCAATAGTTTTAAGTCCTATACCTCTTTTAGGAGTATTAATAACTCTTAGTAAGGAAACATTATCCTTATAATTATGAATTAACCTTAAATATGCAATTAAATCTTTTATTTCTTTTCTTGAATAGAAGTAGAAAGATCCAACTACTCTATATGGCATATTTTCTTTTAGCATTTCTTCTTCTAAAACACGTGATTGAGCATTTGTCCTATATAATACCGCGATATCTTTATACTCAACATTTCTGTTTGTTAATTCTTTTATTTTCCTAATTACATACTGAGCTTCATCTCTTTCATTGTATGCTCTATAATATTTGATTTTCTCTCCTATTCCTCTTGATGTCCAAAGGTTCTTATCTTTTCTCATCTTATTATTTTTTATTACTTGGTTTGCTGCATCTAGAATGTTGCTCGTTGATCTATAATTTTCTTCAAGAAGAATTGTTTTAGCATCTTTATAGTCTTTTTCAAAGTTTAATATATTTTTATAATTTGCTCCTCTAAAACTATAGATACTTTGAGAATCATCTCCAACACATGTTATTAATCTATTTTTTTCACTTAATAATTTTGTAAGTATATATTGAGCTTCATTTGTATCTTGATACTCATCAATAAGAATATATTTGTATAAATCTTGATATCTTTTTAGAACGTCTGGATGCTTTTTAAATAATTCAATTGGCAATAGAAGTAAATCATCAAAGTCAACAGAATTATTTTTTTGTAGTTTTACATTATATTTTTCATATACTTCTTTTACTACTTTTTCGTAATCACTTACCGCTAGTCTTTCATATGCCTCTGGAGACATCATTTCATTTTTACAACTACTTATCTTATTTCTTATTGCCCTTGGATTATATATTTTAGGATCATATCCCATATCTTTTATGATTTTCTTTACTACAGTTAAAGAATCATCACTATCCATTATTACAAAGTTTTTATCATATCCAAGTGTTTCATAATTTTCTCTTAGTAGTTTTAGACCAAAACTATGGAAAGTAGATACTTGTAGTTTCTTTGCAAGATCACCTATTTGCATATGGATTCTGTCTTTCATTTCCTTTGCTGCTTTATTAGTAAATGTAATTGCTAAAATACTATATGGGCTAACATTCTTTTCTTCTATTAAAAAAGCTATTTTTGTAGTAAGAGTTTTTGTTTTTCCTGCTCCTGCTCCTGCTATTATAAGAAGAGGTCCATCATTATATAACACTGCCTCTTTCTGTCTATCATTTAATTCATCTAAATTCATATATTATACACTTCCTGTCCTTTATAATTATACCTTATTTTAGTATTCATTAAAAGAAAAACTACTCAATTATTTGAGTAGTTAGTGTATTCCATATAATTCTAATAATTCATTATATTTTTTCAATTCTCTTTGTTCATCTTCTGGTATTTCAATTTGTGTTTTTACTTCATGAACCTCAACTTTTGGTTCTTCTTTTATATCATCAGTAAAGAAATCATCTAATTCAAAGTCATCATCTTCTGATAATGTTTCTACTGATTCTTTCTTAATATTTGTGGTTTCTGCTTGTTCTTTTGCTTTTTGTTCATTAAGCATCTTTAATAATAATTTATAGTCTTCTAATGTGAATAGATTTCCAATTTTTGAAATTTCTTCACTTTCATCTCTTTGTTTTTCTACTTTTACTTTTTCGACTACAACTTTGTTTTTCTTTGGTGCTGTTCCATAGATATATCTTGGATTATCTAATGGCATAAAATTTTCTGGTAGTTTTTTTACTTTTCTTCTTACAATTACTTTTTTAACTTTTGGTTTATAGTCTTTTCTAATATATATTAATAATATTTTATAGATTACTAAGAATACTACCCAAATGATGAATACTGTGCTTGATAATGAGATTAAAGCACTTGCTGTTTCATTTGCGTAAATTGATGTTTGACTAAATATATCAAGATTACTAGTTTTTACTGTGCTTAGTATTAATGCAAATAAGTAATTCATTATAATATAAACTGTAATATTTAATAGTTTAATTTGCTTAGATGATTTGTAACTAAATATACTTATCCAAACAATTATGTTGGTTGCTATTAATGCAGCCATATATATAGCTAGGTTTGGGAAAAATGCTACAATAAAGAAATTATTCATCATATACGTAATCATTTTTCCTATAGATTCATGATAGGATACGACTACAATTAATAGTATTAATACTGTAGTTACACAATATATTATTTTATTTGTTTTTTCATTTTTCTTATTTGTTTTAAATAGAAAAATACCTATAAATATCAATAAAGCAAGAAATACGAATGGTAGTTTCGAGTCTATTGAAGTCTTAAACAAAATATTCAATTTCTCTATAAGTGATAACTTACTCATTTTCCCTAACCCCCTTTAAATTTTTATTCTACACTAGATAATTCTGCAATATACACTGTTTGTGTTGTCGAGTCATTATTTGTACATGTAATTAATGTAAGTGTTGTTTTTGTATAATCTCTATATATTGCTAGTTTACCTATTTTAGGTTGTTTATATATATTCTTTATTAAGTATATATATTTTTTACCTTTATATGTAACATAAACTGTATCATTTTCATTCAATTTATATAAATCATTAAAGAATGAATTCCATCCAGTTCCTGAATGTCCAGCAATTATAAAATTACCTTGTTCTTTATCAGGATAATTAGATCCTTCTACAACTAGAAGGTTTTTGTCCACATCGTTTTCAGTAGATCTTATATCTAAAAATCCTTTAGTTAAATTTATTTTTGGTATTGTTAAATATCCAATATAGTCATTTGTAACCTCTTCAGGTAGACCATCATCATTTTCTTCTTCTATTTCTTCTGCAGGTACGACTACTACATCTGTACCATTATAGAAGGCTTTTGACATATAGTCATAAGCGTAAACTTTTTCTGCCTCTATATAATTATATGAAAGAAAAAAAACTCCAGCTAGTGTTAGTAAAGCTCCAATAAAAGCCGTTACACTGGGAGAGTTTTTTTCTTTTTTATTTTTATTAGGCTTTCTTTCTATTCTTGTAAACAAAGTTTAATCCAGCTCCTGTTAAGACAATACCTAAAATAATCATAATTACTGATGAAGTATTTGCTGTATCAGGAACAATAACTTCTTTTGTATTTTCAAATGTTATTTGATGTGATGGATGTTCTTTATCAATTGTAAATGAAACTGTTCTATTACTTTTGATATATCCTGCTGGTGCAGATACTTCTTCTACAGTATATGTTCCATATTCAGTGATATCAGTAATAATTTCTGCTTCATTCTTAGTTTCAAATTTGTAAACTTCCTCACCTTTTGAATTCTTAATTAATAGTACAGCACCTGCTAAAGGTTTTTGTGTATCTTGATCAACTTTTAAAATACTAATTACTGGTTTATCTTCTTTAGTAATTTGTAATGTTAAAGCTGATGTTACACTTACTGCAGTTTTTTCTAATAATGCTACATTTTGCATTGATTTATCAACTGGTTGATATTCATATGCTTTGTATTGAGCATTCCCTACACCTTTTGCAGATAATTTAATTGCTAATGTTTTAGCAGTAACTTTATCTTCTGGTACTTTAATTGTAAAGCTTTCTTCTGCTTTAACAACGAATTCACCACTATAATTTGTAGCAGAACCATTTTTTACAATGATTGTTCCTGCTGGTGCATTTTCTAATGTTACTTTATATGAATCTAAGTTTTCAGTTTGAGCACTTATTTCACTTGATTTATAATATCCATCTATTAAGTTCATTGCGATATTATTTGTTGTTAATTTTAATTTTGGTGTTCCTGTTGCAGTTGAATCATTTTTGTGTTTTACACCTTCGTTTACAAGGTTCTTAACATATTTTCTTAAACCATAGTTGTCAGAACCTTCGCTTTTAAATTGTTCACCTAAATTTGTTGTTCCGTGAACTTCATCTAGATACCACCATACTGCTGTTTGAGTGATATAATAATCCTTTTGATTATCACCTGTGATAGATTTTGTTGGATATCCATTTTTTAAGATATATACTAATCCACCGTCAGTATACTTACTGTTTTTTACTAAAGTTGCTTTCACGTTTTGTGCTGTTGTTTTTGGCATATCTAAACAGTACAAATACTTACCGTCAGTTGTTTTTTTATCACTAAAATAAACTCCTGCGATATAGTTTCCTGCATATGATGCATCACCAAGTTGAATAGATTCTGCTGCTGCATTAACTGAAGTTGTTGATGCTAAAATAATTGTTGTTGCAACTATCATAGCTAGTAATTTTTTTGCAAATTTCTTTATGTTTTTCATTTTTCAATTCCCCCTCACTAAATGTGGCTATATTATAACATATATGGTAAATAATTGCAAGTTTTATTTACATTTAATATAATACAGCATTATTTCTTTATTTTCAACATACTATAAATACATTATATATTAATAACACTTTTTATAACTGTTCATAATATATAGTGTTAGGAGAGATTTATGAAGAAAAATATTTTTGTATATTTATTATGTATTATTACTATTCTTGCAATTATTGGTTCTGTTATTTTTGACTTTAATAAAAAACCAAGAAAAGAAAGTAATAAAGTAGTTTTAGCAGAGGTTGCACATACTGTTTTTTATGCACCTATGTATGTTGCAATAGAAAAAGGATATTTTCAGGATTATAATATTGATATAGATTTAATACTTACAAGTGGTGCTGACAAAGTTACTGCTGCCCTAATTTCAAATGATGCTCAAATAGGATTATGTGGTGCTGAAGCTACTATATATGTTTATAATCAAGGTGAGAAAGATTACTTACAAACATTTTCTCAATTAACCCAAAAAGATGGAACTTATATTGTTTCTAGAAAAAAGATTAAGAATTTCAAATTAGACGACTTAAAGGGCAAAACTATAATTGGTGGAAGAGCTGCTGGTATGCCAGAAATGACTTTAGAGTATGCTCTACTTCAAAATGGAATTGATCCAAGGAAAGATGTCAATATTGATACATCTATTGCTTTTCCTGCAATGAGTGGTACATTCATAGGTGGATATGGCGACTTTGTTACTTTATTTGAACCAACTGCAAGTGCTGTTGAAAAAGAGGGATATGGACATGTCGTTGAAAGTGTTGGTGATTTAGGAGGTATTGTTCCTTACACTTCCTTCTCTGCAAAGAAAAGTTATCTTAATAATAATAAAGAATTAATTTCAAATTTTGATAAAGCTATTAAGAAAGGTTTAGATTATGTTCAAAGTAATAGTGATGAAGAAGTTGCAAAAGCAATTATTAATAAATTCCCTGATTCTAGTTTAAGTGAAATTACTTCTGCTATAAAAAGATATAGAAAAACAGAGGTATGGCCTGAATCTACAAATTTTTCAAATGATTCTTTCAATCATCTTCAAGATATAATGATTAGTTATGGTGAATTGAATAAAAAGGTACCATATAGTAAGTTAATGTATAAAATTAAAAATCACTAATACAGTGATTTTTTGTTTATTTGCCTATCAAACAAATTATTTTTTCATAAATTATCATAGGAGGTTTATATGAAAAAAATACTTGAAGTAAATAACCTTAGTAAAACATATCATACAATCAATGAGGAAATAAATGCCTTAGAAGATATTAATTTTAATGTTTATGAGGGGGAATTTATTTCTATTGTTGGTCCAAGTGGTTGTGGAAAGTCTACTATTCTTTCCATACTTAGTAATTTAATTGATAAGTCAAATGGTGAAATAACCATTCTTAATGGATACAAAATTGCTTATATGCTACAAAATGATTCATTGCTTCCATTTAAAACTGTTCTAGATAATTGTTTAATCGGATTAAAAGTTAACAATATGAATACTAAGGAAAATAGAGATTATATAGTTAATTTACTTAATAAATATGGTCTCGGAGGTTTTATAAATAAATATCCAAATAATCTTTCTGGTGGAATGAGACAAAGATGTGCTTTAATAAGGACTCTTGCATTAAAACCCGATATCCTTCTTCTTGATGAAGCAATGTCTGCCCTTGATTATCAAACTAGATTAAAAATTGGAGAGGATATTTATAATATTATCAAAAATGAGAAGAAGACTGCAATTATGGTTACCCATGATATTGGTGAAGCAATAAGTATGTCAGATAGAATAATAGTTCTTTCGAAAAGACCAGGGAAAATCAAAAAAATATATACAATTAAATTAGATAATCATTCAACTCCTATTAATAATAGAAAAGATATATTTTTTCCAAATTATTTTAATAGAATATGGGAGGATTTAAATGAATAGTAAAGAACATATTACTTTTTTAAATAATTTAAAAAGAGAAAAAATAATTATTAATATTGCTCGTATATTCATAATTATTTCATTCCTTATAATATGGCAATTACTTGCAAGTAATAATGTTATTAATACATTTTTATTTTCTAGTCCAAGTAGAATAATTAAAACTATATATGGTTTATTTATTAATAACAAATTACTTGGTCATATCCGTATAACATTAACAGAAATATTAATAAGTTTTATTCTATCTGCAGGTATTGGTATTATTATTGCTTCATTGATGTGGAGTTGTAATATATTTTATAGAATAATCGATCCATATATTACTGTATTAAATTCTCTTCCAAAGGTTGCTCTTGGTCCATTAGTAATTATTTGGTTTGGTGCAAGTATGAAATCAATAGTATTTATGAGTTTATTAATTAGTATTTTTGTAACAATAATAAATATCTATCAGGGATTTATTTCAACAAATAAGGACTATATTACTATGATAAAAAGTTTTGGTGCGAATAAGTGGCAAATATTTAGATACATTGTTTTTCCTAGTAATTATAATAATATTATTTCTGCATTAAAAGTTAATATTTCTATGAATTTTATTGGTGTTATTATGGGAGAACTATTGGTTTCTAAAAAAGGGCTTGGTTATCTAATAATGTATGGTTCTCAAATATTTAATATAGATTTAGTTATAACATGTATTTTTATTTTAGGTTTTATTTCTTATATCATGTATTTATTAATTAACAAAAAAAGTAGGCATTAAGCCTACTTTAATCTATATAAACCACGCGACTGATTAATATACCTTATAAATTATACATCTAAGTCTACACCATTCATATTGTCATAGACTAGATCTGCATTATTGTAAAAATCAAATACTCCACCATATCCAATATCAGATATATTGAAGCTTTGAGCAACAGTTAAAACTGTATTTACCATAGCATGCTGATAGCTTGCATATATTGTACCTGTTCCGGTATAGTAGAATGATTGACTAACAATAATATCATTACCTGTTTGTGGTAATAAAACTGATGCACCAAATCCATCTGTTTGATATTTAGTGGCAGATGCAAAGTTGCTTGAGTCATCTGAATATGCAACCGATGATGCAGATCCCATTCTTGATGGTCCATCTAAATAAACTCCAATATCATCATAACTTTTTATTGATGGATCTCCTAGCCATGTTGCAGTAACAAATGCTCTACATAAGTTAGTACAATATTTAGAAATTAAAAGACTCTTTGCTGATGATGAGAAGAACGGACTATCTTTTGATGGGTTTTGTCTACTTTCATTAGTCGTATATAATTTTGAAACTACTTCAACATTAGCAAAATCTACATCTGTAAACTGATTATAGATATCTTGATCTAAATACTTCTGAACAAATTTTTGTCCATATACTTTTTTAAAGAAATTATATTCATCTTGAGAAAACTCAAATCCCTTTTCATTTGTGTAAGCAACTTCTTTAGCATTTACATCCTTAGTTCCTAATATCACACAAAAACATATTACGATTACCAATAATGCTTTTATAGCTTTTTTCATTTTTACCTCCTTTCAATTTTAATTCTAATATATAATTAAAACTTTGGGGAGCAATTGGTAATTGCCTTATGTTTTATTAAATATACTCATATATTTCTTTTAACAAACTCTCAATAAAAATACTTTCTTCAATACTTCCATTATATGTTTCTTCTTCAATAAAATCTGTGAATTTCTGATATTCATAGATATTTGCATTATTATATAATTGAATACATTCTATGACATTATCATAGTAAATTTCAATCATTATACTATCATCATTACAATAAATAATATATTGTTTATCATCTATAAATAATTCATATTTATACATACCAAATTCAAATGTACCATTTTCTTTTGTTTCTTGAATAAAATTATCTAAGGAAATTGGTTCTTCTTGTGTTTGCTCTTCATCACTGTTATTATCTGGTTCCTGAATAGTTTTTACTAAGGAGGTTTTTATCTCCTCTTTTGGTTCTTCCTCTTCTTCTTTTGGAATTTCTTCTTCCTGTTGATAATTATTTATATATATTACCTTTTCTACTGGTTCCTTTTCTACCTCTTCATCTTGTTTACTATCAAGTAGTTTTCTAGTTTTCATTAATTCATCTACTTTTAATTTTTCTCGTGATAATAATTCTTGCATTTCTGCATCTTTTTTAAGTATTGATTCGGGTTTTATTTCATCTTTTAACACTTTTTGTTTTTCAAACTTTTTAAATAAGAAATTATTTTTAAACTTCTCTTTAAAATTAAGTTTTATTATTTCTTTTTCATTTTCATTATACGTTATTTCTAGATACATATTATTTAATATTGTATTTAGGTTATTACTATAAAAATATTCTTTATAACCAAAATCTTCATCTAATAAAATATCTGTTTTATCATTTTCTAGAATTACTACTTTCCTATTATCTTTGTTCAAATAGAACAGTTTAACTTTATTAACCCTGTCTATATTATTTTGACCACGAGATCTTATTTTACCCAATCGTAGATAAAATTTATTTCTTGTTGTTACAAAAATACCATTATATGTTTTAAAACTTGTTGATTTCCCATTGACACTATAAACCTTAATTGAATTGTAGTTGTTTATAAAATAAAATCCTAAAAAGATTAAAAATAAAGATACTATTGATATTGTAGAAGTAAGTAGTATTCTTTTTATTTTTCTTCTTTTATCATTATTCTCATCTATTAATTGGAGAGTAATATCTTGAAGATTACTTTCGCTCGTATTTCTTTCCCCTGAGAGTATCTCATTAATAGATACTTTAAATAATGAACTAAGAGTAAGTAATATGTCTGAGTCTGGTATAGCTTTTCCATTTTCCCAGTTACTTATAGCTTGTCTTGTCACATGAATTTCTTCACTTAATTGATTCTGACTTATATTCTTTTCAATTCTTAATTCCTTTATAAGTTTTCCTATTTTGTTTATATCCAATTTGACCACCTTTTCTAGGATAACTCATTTTTTATTATAAGATTAGCCCTTTTATATTCTATTTCCCCAAGTTTAAATTAATTTATTTATTCAAATGAAATAATAAATTTGGGTGAGTAATATGATACTTAAAAATTTTAAATCAAGTAGAGAAGATTTAGATTTAAAGCAAAAAGATTTAGCTGATTTTTTTAATCTCCACTACTCGACTATTTCAGGATGGGAAACAGGAAAAGATACTATTCCAATTGAAAGACTAATCGAATATGCTAATGAATATTTTTTAAGTTTAGATTACTTATTTGGTATTGTTTCTAAGAACGAAAAATATAGTCCTGTGGATATTGATCTTGATAGTTTAGCTAAGGCTTTAACTGAACTTAGACTTAAGAATAAATATACTCAAGAAAATGTTGCGAAAAAGTTAAATACTTCACAAGCAGCATATTCCCATTATGAAACTGCGACTAATATTATTCCTACAATATTTATTTATGGATTAACAAAAATATATAAACCTTTTTCAATAGATGCATTATTTGGCAGAAAGAAAATAAAATAAAATCTAGTATTAACTAGATTTTATTTTTCTTTTATAATCATCATAATTCCCAATATAGTTTATTAATTTTTGGCTTTCTATATAGACTATTCTTGTTGCAATTTTATTTATAAAGTATCTATCATGAGATATTACTATTATTGTTCCCTTATAGTCATTAAGTGCTTCTTCTAATACTTCTTTTGTATTTATATCAATATGATTTGTTGGTTCATCTAGAATTAGTAAGTTATTATCTTGTTGCATCAAACAAAATAACTTTAATCTTAATCTTTCTCCTCCCGATAGTTTATATAATTTTGTATATATGCCTTCTGAGTAGAATAGAAATTTTACTAAAGCACTCCTTAGATGTTCTTCATAACCATTGAAATATTTTCTAGCTTCTTCTACTAGAGTTTTATTTTCATCTTCAAATATTATATCTTGTGGTATATACCCTATTTTGATATTTGATCCTATTTTTATTTGAGCATTCTTTTTAATAATCTCTTTAATTAATGTTGATTTACCTGAACCATTTGGTCCCATTATACAAATCTTATCTTGATACTTAACCAATAAATCCGCATTATTAAATAAGACTTTGTTTCCTATTTCATAATTGAATCTATTTAATTCTATAATATTATTTCCACTTCTTTTTTCAAAATTAAAATTAAGATTAATACTTTTCTTATTATTAGGATTATCAAGTACTTCTATTTTTTCTAATCTTTTTTCAATACTTGCAGCTCTTCTAAAGAATTTTTCTCCACATGGATAAGCTAATCTTCCATATTCCTTTAATCTTTTTATCGATTCCTTCATTGCGGCAATTTGTTTTTGCTGATTTTTGAAGTCATTAAATTCCTGCATTATTCTTCTTTCATTTTCTTCTATATAATAAGTGTAATTTCCATAATAGATATCTTCTTCTCCATTATCAATTAGTATTACTTTTTTAACTACTTTATCTAGAAAATATCGATCATGAGATACTATTATTACTGTCTTATTACAATTTATTAAATAGTTTTCTAGCCATTCTATCATAGAAATATCTAAATGATTTGTTGGTTCATCTAAAAGAAGAATATCTGGTTCTTTTAATAAAATACAAATTAGGTTTACTATTGTTTTTTCTCCGCCAGATAGAACTCTATATTCTCTTGTTAATAAGTTTTCTATTTTGAAAGCCGAGATTAATTTGTCTACCTTTGATTTTATTTCATATCCACCTTTACTTATGAATTTTTCTTGAAGATTAGTATATCTTACAATACTTTTTTCTAATTCTTTTCCTGATGATTTAGACATTATTTCTTCTTCTTTATCAAGTCGTTCTTTTAATTTATTTAATTCAGTAAATGAAGAATAAATTATATCTTTTACTATTTCATCTGATAATGATTCATCTGGATACTGTGATAAAAATCCTATTTTACTATCTTTGTTTATAAATACATTTCCTGATGTTGGAGCCTCTTCTTTTAAAATTAATCTAAATATTGTTGTCTTCCCACATCCATTTTGACCAATTAAGGCAACTTTTTCATTTGTTTTTATTTCAAAATTTATATTTTTTAATATTTTTTTATTTCCATAATTTTTACTTATTTTATTTAGTACAATTTCTAACATAATTTCACATCCTTTTTTACATAATAAAACCTATACATCTGTATAGGTTTTTATCTTTACAGATGCAGGCACGACGAAAACTCACACCTACATCTTATTTTTTAAAAAAGATGTGGTGTGATTTATTCAGTATATCCGATTACTTTATTTATATACATAATAATCACTCCTGCGTATAATTATATATTATTTTTTTTATTTGTCAATTATTCTTTTTTGATAAATCTCCAATTTTATTATTTTTTAATAAATCATCTTTTACTTCATTGTATTCATTTATTTCATCAATCATTAGATCACAATATTTTTTTACAACATCTTCTTGTACTCTATTATTATCAATTACTTTACAACTATAGTCTTCTTTGCTTGTTCCTTCTAATAATAAGTGAGCTGTTTTATAAGCTAGTTCATAACTGTATGTTACTTCATTTGTTTCTAGATTTGTAATTATATTAAGTGATGTACTTACGCTATTCTTATAAATCATCTTTAGTTCTATAAAATCATTAGATTGTTTTGCATAGTAAAATTCTTGATACTCTGCATCATAGTTTGATGCCATTGCATTATAAAAGTCGTCTAATGTATTATTAGTTGTTATCTTTCTATAAAATGCATCTTCATTTGTTGTAGTATATCCTTCTTTATTGAACTCTTCATCTAATTCTCTATTACTTCCTTTTAATGAAATATATGTAACTATTGGAATAAGAATTATAATAACAACTATTCCAATTATTATTTTAATCATAAGATTATTATCTTGTTTTTTCTTTTTCTTCATAACTATCCTCCTAAGACACTTGATACTTTTGAGAATAAACCATCTGCGATTGTCTTAATTCCTGATGCACCATCATAACATTCTGGACAATAGTGTTTTGTATAAACCTGTGATATGCTGGTTCCTTCGTAGTATGTTGCTCCTGGTGTTAGATAAGATGATTTTAAGAAATCCCCATGATAATCTATAAATTCATTTACTGATGAAAATTTAGCAAAATTACAGTTATAATTTCCTCCACATCCATTTGATGGTCTTGATGAACTTTCACATACTCCACCTAGGTTATTACAACTTTGGCTAATTGATGAAGTAATCCATCCAGACTCAAATGCTTCCAAACCAATTAAGAAGAAAACATTTACATTATATTTATTTTCTGCGGTAATAAGACCTTGAGCATAAGGAACAAAGTTTTTGGCATTTCCTCCATAGGCATTTAAAATTCCTACTAGCTGAGTACTTGTTAGATTACTTTTTTTCGTAACATCGTTTGGATCCCACTCTACATCTCCGACTTTTTGGGCAGTACCTTCTATTGATGATCCTGTTCCCGATGAGGATGAGGATGGTTTTTCAACTCCACCTTGATATGCCGATGGATCTACAAAAATATTACTTGGGCTTCTTTGATCAGATAATTTTATATATCTGTGAGGGCCACTATAATCTCCGGCATTATTCCAGCATGATGTTACTGTGAATTTTTCATCTAACATTTGCATAACTACATTAACAAAAACTGGTACCATAAAAATCACAATTGCAGCAATGAATGAATTTCTAATCTTGGCAATATTCTTCTTTTCATCTGGATTAATAACTAACTTTACGATATTAACTACAGCCATAGTTAGTAATATAATTGGCGCAATCATACCTATAAAACTAATCATACTTTTTGTAAGTTTCAAAGTTGAACTTAAAGCTGGATCAGAACATTTTGCTGACATATCTAATATTTGAATCATATTTATCATCTCATAAAAAATATATCATAAAATGTCGATAATCTCAATTTTATTTTTATAATATTGGATACTTTAATTACTATGTTTTTTTTAATGACATAAAATATGACAAAGGATGTGATTTTTATTAATTTTAAATGTTTATATCTTTATATTATTATTTTGATACTATTATGTGCTTTAATAGGATTAGTTTTTTAAATAAAAAAGGAAGTTTAATACTTCCTTATTTGTTTCCTATTGCTGTAAAAGATAACATTAGTCCTCCACATATATTTGATGAATGTTGTTCATATCCATATTCACCAAATGTAAATGGCATAATGAATGGAACATTATTTGTTTCTTTTATAATTTTTTCAGCTATTTCATTTATCTTATCTTCTACTTCCATCATTCTTGCGGCATCATGTATTAATATGTATGCTGCAGGGTCTTCATACATGTCTCTATTTAATGTTTTTAGTAATGTGGTTGGAGCTTCTGATAATTCTTCTTTTGTTGCTTCCAATTGAACTATTGCTGTTCCTGGGACAACATTGTTTCCTAAAGTAATAGTATCATCAGTAACTGTTCTTGTACCCATATCATTTCCATACATTGGATGTCTGATTACTGTTAGATTCCCTAATGGGTCTTTTATTCCTAATGGTTTAGTAACTGATGCTATTAATAAATCTTTGTCTTTTAAATTATTAGGATTTTCATTTATCCAATGAGCATATTTCTTTAATGATGATACTTCATCTATAGATACTAAAGTTCTATTATCTTTTACTTCAGTTATTAATCCCATTTTATTTGTTTCATTGTATAATCCATTATATTTTGTCATTATTTCATTATCTGTATAGAAAAATGCAACTGCGACACCATCTGTAAATACTTTATCATTACATATTATTTTCCAATTTCCCTCTACATTATCATCTGCAGCACTTCCACCAAACATAGGTACTCTTCCTATAACATCTTGTATTCCCATTAGATAGTCTTCTTCTTCTTTTGGACTAGCAACCATATAAAAGTATGCTGGTGATCTTGTAGAATTGGCATTTTGAACTGCTTCAAGTGCAACTTTTCTTCCTATTGCACGAGGATCTTTTCCAGCTTCGTGTCCAGCAACTCCTACTGATAGATTTAAATCATCTAGTGATAGCATTGCTGAAAAGCCATCTTCACTTGTAATAAATCCATCTGGAATTATTACTCCTCTACTACTTGTACATCCAATTATAGGTGCACTTGTTACTTCTCTTATTCCTTTTACTACTCTTTTGATATCACTTTTTTCTGAAGTATATAGAAAGTTTAATTTAACGTCTGAAAAATCTTTTGTTGATTGTTTTGCGGTTTCTAAACCTGCGACTAAATGATTTGGATTTATACTATAACCAACTTTTGATTTTAACATTTTATCACCTTTTAATATGCCTCTTCATATATTTTTATTAAGTCTTCAACTGTAACTTCTCTTGGATTTCCTCCAGTACATATATCATTAATTGCTTGAGCTGCCAATTGTGGTAACATTTCTCTTGGTATTCCTACTTCTTTTAATGTTTGCGGAATTCTTAATCTTTTTGATAATTCCTGAACAGCGTCTGCAACTTTTTCTACAGTTTCTTCATCACTTAAATTATTCATATCTAAATTAAATGCTCTTCCCATATTTGCAAATAATTCTGGACATACTTTACCATTAAATCTTAATACGTGTGGTAGTAATATAGCATTTGCTAGACCATGTGGTGTATCAAAAAATGCTCCTAATGAGTGGGCCATTGAATGAACTATTCCTAGTCCAACATTAGAGAATCCCATTCCTGCAATGTATTGGGCATATGCCATTTTTTCAACTGCTAGATCATCTTTTTCATTTGCTGCTTTCTCTAGGTTTTTATAAATTAGAGCCATTGCATTTATGTGGAACATATCTGGAATTAGCCATCCTGCCTTTGTTATATATCCTTCCATTGCATGAGTTAATGCATCCATTCCTGTTGTTGCTGCTAATTGTTGTGGCATTCCTTGCATCAAATCTGGATCAATTATGGCACATACTGGAATATCGTGTACATCTACACAGACCATTTTTTTCATTTCTGTTTCATCTGTAATTACATAATTTATTGTTACTTCTGCGGCAGTTCCTGCTGTTGTTGGTAATGCAAATAGTGGTAGTCCTTTTTCTCTTGTTTCAACTGCACCACTTAAACTTATAACATTACTATGTTCTGGGTTTGTCATTATTATTGATATTGCTTTTGCTGTATCAATAACACTTCCTCCACCTACAGCAATAATTCCATCTACATTTCCTATTTGTGCAATATTTAATCCATCTTGAACATTTTTTACTGTTGGATTTGGTTTAACATGCAAATAAACAAAATATGTTGTGCCAATTGATTCTAAAATATCAATTACCATTCTTGCAACATTATTGTTCATTAATTCGTAGTCTGTTACTACAAGTACTTTTTCGATTCCTCTTGATCTTAACTCTTCTCCTAACTTTGTTCTTGATCCTCTACCAAAATATGATGTTTCATTAAGTATCATTCTATTAACCATTTTACAAGCCTCCCTATTCTATACTCTATTATATCAATTAATTATATTTTTTTAAATATATAAATAATAAAAAAAGTAGATTGCTCTACTTTAATGTATCTTGAGATTTTGAATTTAGGTATAAATCTGCTCTTCTTCCTTCTTTGTATGCATAATAACCTGCGGCAGCTATCATTGTACCATTATCAGTACAATACTTTATTGGAGGAATTGATAAATCTATCATATATTCTTCAGCAAGTTTTTCCATTGCTTCTCTTAAACCTCTATTAGCAGCTACTCCTCCAGCTACTATAATATGTTTTATATTTTTTTCTTCTACTGCTTTTTTTACTTTTAAAATTATTGATGATACTGCTACATCTTGGAATGATGCTGCTAGGTCTTCTTTTCTAATTGGTATATTTCTTTGTTCTTCATTGTGTACCAAATTAATTACTGCACTTTTTAATCCACTAAATGAGAAATTATAACTATCATCTTGTAGTGGTATTGGTAATTTATACGTTTTATTTCCTTCATGAGCTAGTTTATCTAATTTTGGTCCGCCTGGATATTCAAGATCAATTACTCTAGCAACTTTATCGTAACATTCACCTATTGCATCATCTAATGTTCCACCTAATTTATTAAATTTATAGTGATCTGTCATCTCTATTAATTCTGTATGTCCTCCACTTACTACTACGGCAAGTAACGGAAAACTAAGTGGTTTTACTAAACTATTTGCATATATATGTCCAGCAATATGATGTACTGGGACTAGCGGTTTATTATAAATAAATGAAAGCGTTTTTGCTGCTTCTAAACCTATTAATAATGATCCTATTAATCCTGGACCATACGTAATTGCTATTGCATCTATTTGCTCCATATTCATATTTGCTTGTTCTAGGCATTCTTCTATTACAATTGTAATATTTTTTACATGATGTCTGCTAGCTATTTCTGGTACAACTCCACCATAGTCTTTATGTATATCTATTTGACTTGAGATAACTGTTGATATTTCTTCAACACCATTTTTTACTATAGATACACTAGTTTCATCACAACTACTTTCAATTCCTAATATATATGTATCTTCCATATTATCACCCGTTTTTCTCGTTATATTATAACATAAAAGACTCTATTATTCTATTCCGAGTCTTTTTTTCTTTCCATTAATAATCCATCAATACCTTTATAGTATCCTTTTCTAATGGCTGTTTGTTTAAATCCATTATCTTCATATACTTTAATAGCAGGATAATTATCAATTCTTACCTCTAGTGTAATATCTTTATCCACAGTTTCTATTAATTTTTTTAATAATTCTTTTCCTTTTCCACAGTTTCTGTGGATTAAATCTATTTCAAATTGATTTATTTCTGCTCTATCATATATATCACTATAATATATATATCCAATTATTTGTTTATCTTCTTCATATAATAAAACTTTTCCAAATGGATTGTTTAATAATTCATTTTCTATTTCTTTTCTATCTATAAATGTGTTATTTAAAACACTAGGATCATTTTTATTTAGACTGTAAATCATATTCTACTTTCTTCTGCTGCTGTTAACTTTAAGTATTCTGGATTTACTAGATGTGGATTTATTTCTTCCTTATCTTTATACTTATTAACTATTTTGATGAAATCTGGTTCATATTTCTCTATGTTATCAATATCTTCAAATTCATCATTGGAAATATATATATAATCATTAATATCTCTTAATTTGTTTTGTAATTCCTCTAGTTTAATATGTTGTGGTTTTAATATTTCTTTATCATTAGCATATATTGCACCATATACATATCCTCTTCTAGCATTAATTATTGGTACTTTAACTTTATCACTATTATTTGAAATAGCCATTGCTTCTAATGAACTTATTGTGGTTATCTTTATTTTTAATGACCATGCATAAACCTTTGCTATTGTAATACCAATTCTTATTCCTGTGAATGATCCTGGTCCGTTTACTACAATTATTTTATCAATTTCTTTTGGATTGATATTATTTTCTTCAAACATTGCAGCTATTTTTGGTAAAGCTATTTCTGATAAACTTTGTCCATAATCTTCACATACTTTAGATATTATATTATCATTTTCTAATATTGCAGCATATAAAAAACTAGATGAAGTATCTATATATAGATATTTCATAGTATAGCCTCACATAGTTCTTCATATTTCTTTCCATATGGTGTTATTGTAATAATTCTTTTATCTTCATCTTCTGATGAACTTTTAATTTTTATTTCTAGTCTTTTTTCAGGTAAGTAATCAGGTATCATATCTGCCCATTCTATTATAGTTACACCTTTTTTTGTATAGTACTCTTCTATTCCTAAATCTTCAACCTTACCATCTAATCTATATACATCCATATGATATAATGGCATTTCTCCAGATGTATATTCTTTTATGATATTGAATGTTGGAGATGTAACTTCTTCTTGTACTTCTAGTGCTTGTGCAAAGCCTTTTGTAAATACAGTTTTTCCTGTACCTAAATCTCCCATTAAACAAATTACCATATTTGGAAATTTTTCTGATTCAATATTTTGTGCTAATTCAATTGTTTCTCCTTCTGAATATGTTATAATTTTATAATCCATTTCTATCACCTATGTTTTATTATATCAAAAAAATAAAGTAATACAACTCTATTTACATATATAATGCTTTTTTTACACAAAAAAAATTCTTGGCAACTTCCTATTTTCGCATTCACTATCGTCGGCGTTTAGTGGCTTAACTTCTGTGTTCGGGATGGGAACAGGTGTACCTCACTAGCTATCGTTACCAAGAAAATATAGAGAAATAATTCTCTGAAAACTAAGATATTGTGTTCAGATATTGTGTTCATCAAATTATTAAATTATGATTAAATCCTCGATCTATTAGTACTGGTCAACTCAAAATGTCACCATTCTTCCATCTCCAGCCTATCAACCTCATCGTCTCTGAGGGATCTTACTATATACATATGGGAAAACTCATCTCAAAGGAGGCTTCCCGCTTAGATGCTTTCAGCGGTTATCCTTTCCAGACATAGCTACTCTGCGCTGCAGCTGGCGCTACAACAGATACACCAGAGGTCTGTCCATCCCGGTCCTCTCGTACTAAGGATAGCTCTCTTCAATTTTCCTACGCCCACATCGGATAGGGACCGAACTGTCTCACGACGTTCTGAACCCAG